>NZ_JASGFD010000004.1:0-144646 GCF_047605705.1 Silvibacterium sp.
TTGCGCAAGCAGGCCGTTGCCTTCCAGGCTCCGATCTCGAAGATCGTTCACAACCTCGTAGTCGAGGGGCAGCAGCTGACACAGCAGACGATGCAGTCGAGTCCCGCCGGCGCCTCTACGCAAAGCACCGAACAGTCTGCCGACACCCAGCTCCAGTCCATCACCACCGGATTTCGTGCCATCTCGGCAGCCAGCGTTCCGCTCGCCCAGGAAATCGTTCTTCTCGAACAGAGCGAAGCGAATCTGAACGCATGGAAGAGCGCGGTGGATCGCGAATACAAGAGCATCCTTCATTCGCTGCTGCTGCGCCTGCTGGTCATCGCCATTGCTCTGGTCGTGATTTTCCTTGCCGGAGAACTGTGGACGCGAGCTGCGAACAAGTACGTCAAAGACCGCCGCCGTCGCCGCCAACTGCTGATGACGCGCCGTGTCGTGGTCAGCTTCCTCTCGGCCCTCACACTGCTCTTCGGCTTCATCACGCAGTTCAACTCGCTGGCCACCTTTGCGGGCTTTATCACCGCCGGTATTGCCGTCGGTTTGCAGACCATTCTGCTGTCCGTCGCCGCGTACTTCTTCATCATCGGCAAGTACGGCATCAAGGTCGGCGACCGCATCACCATTGCAGGTGTAACGGGCGACGTCATCGACGTAGGCCTTGTCCGCTTCTACGTGATGGAACTGGCGGGCAGCGGTACAGAGCTGAAGCCGAGTGGACGCGTTGCCGTTTTCTCGAACTCCGTGCTCTTCCAGGCCACCACGCCGCTCTACAAGCAGCTGCCTGGCAGCGACTTTGCATGGCACGAGCTGATTGTGAAGTTCACCGCGGCCGCCGATCCAAGGAAGGCCTCGGAGCAGCTCTTGAAGGCCATGCACACGGTCTACGACAACTACCGCCACGCCATCGAGAAGGACCACCAGAATCTCGAGAAGTGGATGCAGGTGTCCGCAGCCATGCCGGAGATCGAATCCCGCATCCAGTTCCTCGGCGGCGCCGTCCAGCTCTGGACGCGCTTCCCGGTGGAACTGCGGCGCGCCGCGGAGATCGACGAGGAATTAACCGAGGCTCTTCTCGACCTGCTCGAAAAGGACGCCGAACTCAAAGGCATTGTCGACGGCCTCCCGGTCATCCAGGCCTCGGTCAAAGGGTAGCTATAGGGGCTAGGCATAAGCCCCGTAGCGGGAGTCTCAGGCGTTTAGATCCGCGCCTTTCGACTCCCGCCCCAGGGCGGTTACCAGTACAAGAAAACAGGCCACGATCAGTACAGTAAACGCCAGCACTTTCCCATAGCCACCAAAGCGCTCCGCCGCACGCGCCTGCAAAACCGAGTTGCGTGAAGTAATCAGATTGCCCAGCTGGTACGCGAGTCCCGGGAAGGTCGCACGCACCGGCCCGGGCGACAGCTCGCTCAGGTAAGCCGGCACCACACCCCATGCGCCCTGGACCATGAACTGCATCAGGAACGCGCCGGCTGCCAGCGTAATCAGCGAACGGGAAAACGCATAAAGCGGGATCATCGGCAGCGCCAGCAGGGCTGCGACGATGATGGTTCTCTTGCGGCCGAAACGCTCGGAGAGACCGCCAAAGAAGATGCCGCCCAGCAGCGCACCGATGTTGTAGACGATCCCTACCGAGCCGGTCAGAGCCGCCGAGTAGTGGTGGTCTTTCTGCAGGAAGGTCGGATACAAATCCTGGGTGCCGTGCGAGAAGGCATTGAAGCCGGTCATCAGCAACACGAGAAAAAAGAACGTGGGCGCATAGCGCAGCAGTTCATTGAAAGATAAGCCCTGAGCCTTTTCGCGCTCTACCCCCTGCCCCTGGCGCTCACGCCACACCGGCGACTCCTCGACCTTGAGGCCGATATAGACGATCAGCAGCGCCGGAGCAGCGCCGACCAGGAACATGCCGCGCCAGCCGAAGTTATATCCGTGCCAGGTCATATGGGCGAAGTGCGGAAAGAGGAGCGCATACGCAGCAGCAGCGGCAAGATAGCCGACCACGTACCCCTCCTGCAAAAGCCCGGAGAAGAATCCGCGGCCTTCCTTAGGCAGCGTTTCAAATGCCAGCGCCGCGCCCACACCCCATTCTCCGCCCATCGCGATACCGAAGAGCGCACGCAGCCAGAAGAGGCCGTGGAGCGAGGTGGTAAAAGCACATGCCAGCTCGAAGACCGAGTAGCAGGCCACATTCAGCATCAGGGCCGGGCGACGGCCATACTTCTCCGCCAGCGCACCGAAGAGAAATGCCCCAACAGGACGAAAAGCCAGCGTGAGAAATAACGCTTCCGCTACGGATGAGGCCGCGGCATGGAAGTCGCTGGCGATGGCTGAAACGCAGAAGACAAGGATGAAGAAATCGAAGGCGTCCAGCGACCAACCGAGAAAGCATGCGGCAAAGGCGTGACGCTGATGAGGAGCAAGATTGCGAAATGGACTGGGGAAGAGGCTCGCCATAATGAGTTTGCGGAGACCATCTTTCGGCTCGAGTTGAGACTACCAGAGCAAAGATGCGCCTATGGCGACAGGAAGATGCGTGCAGAAGAGAACAAGGGGCTGAGTTTAACTCAGCCCCTTGCATGAAGACATTAGGATTTGCGCTTAGTGTCCGCTGCCGTTGGTGGCTTTCGCGGCGGCGGCGACAACTTCCTGCTCGGCTGCTTTTTTGTGAATCTGGTGGTGTAGACAATAGAGCGCCAGCTCAAGACGATCGGAGACGCCAAGCTTGTCGTAGATCTTGCGCAGGTAATTCTTCACCACCTGCTCGGTCGTTCCCAACTGGAAGGCGATCTCCTTGTTGCGCTTGCCCTGGGTGATGCAGGCAATGATGGAGAGCTCCTTCGGCGAGAGCCGTGGCTGCGACTTGGTATTGGTGATGGCGGTCGCCTGCGAGCGATAGGCTTCGATGACCCAGTTCACCGACTGGTTATCGATCCACGTCTCGCCGGAGGCAATCTTGCGAACGCATTTCACTAGGAGCTCGGGCGCAATCGAGCGAGGGATAATGCCCCGCACGCCGCGCCGGTAAAGCTCCACGGTATGCGACTCGTCGGTACCGACCGTCTGCACGATGATCTTGATGTCGGGCACAAGACGCACGATCTCCGGGATCGCGTCCGTCGTACCGGCAATCAGGTTTCCTTCGAGCAGCAGCACATCCGCCGGATGCCGGGTCAGGGCTACGTAGAGATCGTCCACACGCTCTACCTGGCCCACCACACGGATGTCATCCTCAAGCGCGAACACCTTCCGCATGCCCACCCGGTAAATTGCCTGGGAGTCCGCAAGGAGTATGCGGATAAGCGGCTTGCCAGCATGCAAGGTGCCGTCGCCTTGTTTCGCCTCTTGTTGTTCAGGAGTTAATTCGGCCATAACGATCTGCGTGGTGCCTCCAATTACTGAAAGCTGTAGTGGTCGATGACGGCTGCGGCGAATGCCCTGGACTGCTCGCGATACGATCTCACGACCCGTCCCGCACAGTGCACAGCTCCGGACAGCGCGTTTCCGATGATTCCGATGGGAATCTCGACGAGGAACTCCACCTCCGCTCCGGGAGACAGCATCTCGTCAATCTCGAAAAGAATCCCGCTCGCGGAAATATCTCTGGTGAATCCTTCGTAACACGTCAATCCAGCCAGCACCTGGATGGGCAATGAAAGGGGAAACCGTACCGCGCTCCGCGGTTTTGGCCCCATCAGAGGCGGATAACCTGCTTTTGTAACCTCGGCAATCGGCTGCAGCAATCCCACACGGAACTCCGGCAGTACATCATCAAAGTATTGAATTTCCGGCTACTCACCTGAGCGAGAGCGACTAGAACCCTGGCCAAAAAGATGCCGGAATTACGAAAGTTTACACCTTCGATCCAAGGAAAAGATAGGAAAAAGGTCGCACTTTCGGTTACCAGTGTGTCAGCCAAGGCATCATACCCCGGCCGGAGTGAATGAAACCACCCCAAGCTGTCTGGAATCACCGGCAAAATGCCGCGGAAGCGCCCACCCAGGCCAGGTTGCGATTATGGTCCACCCCCATCATCTGGCCGCGCCCGAGCCTCACCAGGGAGATGACGGGCTCCAGTTTTCCACCGTCAGGCCAGAGATAGAGGATGCGGACCTCCGGCTGGGTCCAGCCATGGGGCGTATCTACGACTTTTTCGAAGGTGACCCGCTCCTGGAGAAGGTAACCTCCGCGATCCTGCGGCGGGATGGCCTCCAGCTCGTCCTGGCTCGGCGCAAAGCGGATTCCCTTCCCGGCAAAGGAAAACAGCGGCTTCAGCACCCAGTCCTTCCGGTCCTCAGGCAATCGGGCATGTCCTCTCCCCGCAAACCAGTCGTCGAGAAAGACGGCCCCCGGGACGCAGGGGTGATCCAGAAAGGGGATGGAGAACTTGCTAAGGTGGAAATACCAGTTCGGATGTCCGGCCCACTCCACATCGAATGACTCCCGGTAATCAAAGCCGAGATGAATCTGCTTTTGAATCAGCTCATCCACGATGGCCCGGTTATAGATGCGGCGGATGGGGACCAGCTGGCCTCCTTTGCGGTAACAGAGACGTGGGGGCTTCCCCGCACGATCTTCAGGGATGATTTCGCTGATATCGACGATCGGAATCCCAAGCCTCTCAGCGGTGATGTGAAAATCCGGCAGAGTTTTCTGCTGCAAAGGCTGCACTTCCGCCAGCACGACGCTCTCGGGATCGTGCCCTTTCAGGACCACCTGCGCCATCAGCTTCCAGAAACTGGACTCGTTGTGACCGCCGAGAAAAAAGGACAGCTTTCCCAGCTCATCGAGGGCATAGACCGAGCGGTACATCTCGTTGAGCACGGTCTGGAAACCGTAGACAGAGGGAAAACCCTGTAATTCCACCAGATGCGGAGCGAGCGAGCCATCGGTCTGCCGCACAAGGCCGAAATCCACCGTCATGAAGTGTGGGTGGGGCGTTTCGTCGGCGGCGCGCCATGCCTCGGGAATGGCTTTTGCAGAACGCCATAGATAGTCTCGATCCCCAACAAGGCGATGCGTAAGATCGGCGCCGACCGCGGCCATCTGATCGAGTAACGATTGCGGGAGGAAGACGGGCGTCTCCGCCACCCGGAAACCGATGTGCGTGCGCGTGCACGCATCGAGTCCGTGCAGAAGCTGCCGGTAATTTTCTTCCTTGTACCGCTCGTTGAAGGCTGTGCGCAGATCGGAAATCACGCTCTCAGCCTATACCTGCCCTCAACGAGCGGAAAGAAGCTTTACAGGCTGGGACGGCGCTTTACCAGCACGGTCAGCTGTTCGGAGTCGATGTCATTGAGGCGACGGCCGATCTCCTGCGCCGCGTCGATCGAGCGCTGGGCCCATTCGCGTTGTTTTGCTGCGGTGCCCGGCTCGACGTTCAGGCCGGCCAGTAGACTCACCACCGTCATCTGGTTGCGGACGATGTCTTCGACGACCACCCGCATCTCCTGGATCGTGGTCTGGCGGACGAGCCGCTGGCGATGACGCACGATGAAAAAGATCACGCCGTGAATGATGCCGACAGCGGCGGCAGTGATCGCGGCAGCCTCCCAGCGGGAAGACTGCTGATGGAAGAACAGGATCGGCACCACGAGGATCACCAGGATGCCGGCGCCACTGAGAACAAGTTCCAGATATTTAAGAAGAAATCGCAAGCGACCCTCGAATCGCGGCAGTTTTCACGACCGCATTTACATTCTTCTTAGGAAATATCTCATGTCAATCCGCTCCCTGCCGCCCCACCCAAACATTTGACGCTAGGGCCTTAAGATTCGTAGAATGAGGTATCAGCAGGGCGTGAAAAGCATGGCGGCGTAGCTCAGATGGTTAGAGCGACGGACTCATAACCCGTAGGTCGACAGTTCGATTCTGTCCGCCGCCACCAGTCGATCCTCTCCCTCTTTTCTGCTGGCTCCCTTACATATTTCTCCCTTCGCAGGACTCTTTCTGAGTCTCCTTTATGTGCCCGTATTCTCCGCGGGAGGCGTTGGAGTATCATCGGATGCAACGGACCTCCGTTTTTTGCCCATGTCGAAAGCATTCAAGCGCTCAGTCCTTGCCGTCTCCGTAGCACTCGTCGCCATCGTCTTCCTCGGTGGCTTTCTTACAGGTGGGGTCGACGCCAGCTCTGAAGGCGACGGCGTCTACCGGCAGATGGGTGTGTATGAGGAAGTCCTGCACAAGATCCAGAGTGACTACGTCACCGAGCCGAACATCAATGATGTGACGACCGGCGCTCTCCATGGCCTGCTGGAGTCGCTGGACGCGGACTCCAGCTACCTGACGCCTGCGGAGTACAGCGCCTACAAGGCGCATGCCAACGAAGACACCGCACAGGTAGGCCTGTTCGTCTCGAAGCGCTATGGCTATGCCACCGTGGTAGCCGTGATCCCCGGTAGCCCGGCGGATAAAGAAGAGCACATCATGGACGGCGACATCCTCGAGGCCATCGGCGATAAGTCGACCAGCGACATGTCCCTCGCCATGATCCGGCTCAGCCTCGAAGGTAAGGCGGGAAGCAACGTCACGTTCTCCATCGTGCGCCCCGGCAAAGCCGAACCACAGAAGATCACGCTGACACGCACGAACATCACTGCCCCTCCGCTGGCCGAACAGCAGTATGAGAATTCGTCGATCCTTTATCTCAAGCCCGGTGTCCTGAGCCGCGAACGCGTGAACGAGATCGAGGCCAAGCTGAAGGACATGTCGAAGAACGGCAATAAGAAAGTTCTGCTCGACCTGCGCGATGTCGTCGACGGTGATTCCGAGCAGGCGATCCGCCTCGCCAACGCCTTCCTGAAGTCGGGCAACATCGCCTCACTCTCCGGCCAGAAGTTCGAGAAGCAGACCTTCAACGCGAATCCGCAGAAGTCCGTTACCGACGCGCCGCTGGTGGTTCTAGTGAATCACGGCACTGCCGGTCCCGCGGAGATTGTGGCTGCCGCGATTCTCGACAACAAGCGCGGCGACCTGGTCGGTGACCGTACCTTTGGCGAAGGCGCGATCCAGAAGACGATCGAATTGCCGGATGGCGCCGCCGTGATCCTCTCCGTGGCCAAGTATGACTCACCTTCGGGCAAGGCCATTCAGGATGTGGCCGTGACACCGAATATCGTGGTGACCGAGACCATCGATCAGTACCTCGCCGAGGAGAGCCTCGACGAGTCCGAACAACCTACCGAGCGTGTACATCCGGCAACGGACGATCAGCTTACCAAGGCCCTGGACGTTCTCAAGCAGAAGACAGCCTGACGCGACAACCACCGAGGGCATTTTCTCCGCCGCACACCGCAGCGGAGCGCAGGACCGGCCGGGCACGTAGCAAGCGCTGCGTGCCCGGTATCTCATCACGCATCCGGGTTCGGCAGTTATTTTGTGCAGGATCTTCTAAGCCCCGGCCATTTCCCTTGCGAGAGAGCTTTTGAAATCACGCGGCCCATGGACACCCCCCCCCACCGCCTCTCCATCCAGGCAGAAGCCTTCTCCCAGCCGTAGCCTGAAGCCGGCCTCCGGCACGAGCAACTCCAAGACAAACAGCGCGAAGACGAATCCCGCGTTTCGGCCACAGGCCAAGCGCCGCAAGGTCGCAGGGAATGTCGCACTCGGCGTGATGGCCGCGCTGGCCATCGCCGTCGGCTCGCTCAGCGGCCTGATGCTGGTGTACTCGGTGAACCTGCCGCAGATTCAGGATCTCGAGCGGTATCAGCCGGACACGATCACCGAGCTCTACGATGTCCACGGCAGGCCCTTCGGCTCCTTCGCGCTCGAGCGCCGCGTTGTGGTCGATTACAGCGCCTTCTCGCCGCTGCTGCGACAGGCCGTCATCTCCATCGAAGACAAGAACTTCGAGAGCCACGGCGGCGTGAATGTCTTCCGCGTCCTCGGCGCGATCTATCACGACATCGCCTCGAAGGGCCGCGCGCAGGGCGCATCCACGCTGACGATGCAGCTGGCCCGCAATCTTTTTCTCTCCAGCGAGCGCACCGGCAACCGTAAGCTGCAGGAGATCTTTCTCTCCCTGCAGATTGAGCATGCCTTTACCAAGGAGCAGATCTTCACGCTCTACGCGAACCAGATCGCCCTTGGCCACGGCACCTTCGGCTTCGAGGCGGGGTCGCGCTATTACTTCTCAAAGCATGCGAAAGATCTGACCCTGCCGGAAGCAGCTCTTCTCGCCGGCCTGCCGAAGGGGCCGACTGAGTTCTCGCCGATCTCGAATCCGGACCGCGCCTTCCGCCGCCGCAACCAGGTCATCAACGCCATGCTTGAAGACGGTGCGATCACCGCCGCGCAGGCGGACGCAGCGCGCACCGCGCCGCTCGGACTCCATCTCGAAGCGCCTCCCAACTCGGTTGCGCCCTGGTTCGTGGAAGAGGTGCGCCGCGAGCTCGAGCGCCGTTTTGGCGCAGACCGTGTGCATGAGGCAGGTCTGAAGGTGGAAACCACGCTCGATCTCGATCTGCAGCAGACTGCGAACCGTGCGGTGCTCGATGGCCTCGCTGCATACGAACGCCGCCACGGATGGAAGGGACGGCTGCTGAACGTGCCTGCAGGCGGTCTCGACATCAACACCTTCCGCCATCCCGACTGGACACAGGCGGCGGCTCCCGGGATGTACATGCACGGTCTCGTGACCGGCATTCTGCCGTATCAGGCGACGGTAAGGCTCGGCAGTCGCGACCTGATCCTTACACCGGAGAGCTGGAGCTGGACGAAGTTCAAGACCGGGCCGGAGTTCCTGCATCTCGGCGACATCGTCTATGTTCACGTCACCGGCCAGTCGGGTAATACGCTTGCGGGCACGCTCGAGCAGGACAGTGGCGCACAGTCTTCGCTGCTAGCCATGGATAACTCCACCGGCGACGTACTGGCGCTGGTGGGCGGCCGCGACTTCAACCTCTCGCAGTTCGACCGCGCGACGCAGGCCGAGCGGCAGACCGGCTCTTCCTTCAAGCCCTACGTCTACACTGCGGCCGTTGAGGACGGCGTACGCCCGACGGATATGATCCTCGATGCGCCTACGTCCTTCGGCTCCTACACGCCTCATAACTACGAGGGCAATTTCCTTGGGGACATCACCATCGAACGCGCCTTCGCCGACTCGCGCAACATTCCCGCGCTGAAGCTCGCGCAGCGTGTCGGCATTCACAAGGTCATCGACGTTACGCACCAGTTCGGCGTAACCAGCAACATCCCGGCATTCCTGCCCGTGGCTCTCGGCTCCGTCGAAATCAACCTGCTCGAGCACGTCGCTTCCTATTCGGTCTTCCCGAATGACGGCATCCGCGTCGCACCGCGGCTGATTCGCAAGGTAACGACCTCGGACGGTATCCCGCTCACCGAGCCTACGCCCGAGGTGAAGGAAGTCACCTCAGTAAAGACCGCGCGCACCATGATGACGCTGCTCAAGTCCGTCATTGCGCCCGGCGGCACCGGCGCGGATGCGATGAGCCTCAATCATCCTCTCGGCGGCAAGACAGGCACCACCAGCGATTACACCGATGCGTGGTTCATGGGCTTCTCACCATCCGTCACCTGCGGTGTGTGGGTCGGCTATGACAACCGGCAGCCACTCGGTGACAAGGAGACCGGCGCACATGCGGCTCTGCCCATCTGGATGGACTTCATGCGCGCGGCGATTGCCGACAAGCCCGATGAGCACTTCCCCGGCGACCTGCCCGCATCGCAGATCGCCCGCACCATGCCCGCCTCGAAATAAGAAAAGGGCGCCGGCCATGATGGCCGACGCCCGCGTTTGATGCAATCCAAACAGGCTCTAGAAGTGCCAGATCAGATCGCCTGCGAAGGTGAGCTGCGTCGTCTTCGTCGGATAGCCGCCTGTCGGTGCATCGAAGGCCGGCTTGTCATACGAGTGGTCGAGGCGAAGTTCGGGGCGAAAGGTCACGGTGCTGCCGATCCAGTAATTCAGACCGACCAAATGCTCGGAGTAGAGCGTCGCCGTGCCCGTGCGCTGTCCTTTGAGATCGTTCACGAACTCATTGCGGATGGTCAGCGAGGTATGGTGGTTGTTCCACTCATGCTCGATGTAGTTCACCGCGGCGAAGTCGGGGGCATAGCAGTGCGTCGCCAAAGGATTGCACTGCGCTCCGTTTGCGCCGGTAATCAGTGACGGTCCGGTGATCTCGCCTGCATTCGCGCCGACGTTCGCATTCGCTCCATAACTGATACAGGGGTCGAGTCCGTAGCAGAGGTTCGGCACGTCGCGTTCGTACTGGTACCAGGCCTCCGTATCGGTGTGCCAGGTCGCATTGAACTTGTGATAGTAGGTCAGGTAATACGCCGACACATTGTTATACGAATACTTCGCGGAGTTCATCGAGTTCGCGCAGAAGTAGAGGTTGTCGCCACCCGCGTGCCACGTATAGGCGGCGCAGGCATCGCCAGTAAGCTTTGCATACTTGGTCCACGGCGCAGCTTCACAGCCGCCGGAGACGCCTCCCTGTACGGTCCAGTGCTCACTCAGCTTGGTCGTCACATTCACGCCATGCTGCGTGTAGCAATCCACGGTATAAAGCAGCGAGTGACTGAAGGTGTAGTTGTTCGGCGCGAGCTGCGCCTCGATATCCGGCAGCGAGATGTACCGTCCGACGCGAATATCGGTGCCCTGCCCGATGTGCGGCAGGTAAAAGTCGAGGTAATACATCACCGGGTCATAGCCGTAGGTATTGTTGTTCTTCAGCAGCTGCTGGCTGAAGACGCCATACGCCGTGGTGTAGCGATAATCGAGACCATACAGGCTCGTGAAGCGAAAGCCCCAATCGAAGTGATCCTTCTGCACGGTATCGGGCAGACGCTCGAAGTAGAGCGCGGCCTGGTCAAGCTGAACGGAGTTCGGGATGACATCATACGCAGCAGGAGCATTGGCAAACTTGCCGGCATTCGATGTGCTGGCGTTGTAACCGATATCGAACCAGCCGTAGGCCTTGATGCGGCTCTTGGCGTTGTCAATCGCGTTCATCAGTGGGTAGGTGTTGTAATCGGGCGCTCCGATGACCACGGTGCCACCAATCGGCCAGTCCGCGCTCGGAAACGGGGGCGAGTTCAGCGGCGCGGGTGTGCCACGCCGCTCCGGAGCGGGAGCAGACGGCGCCGTGCTGGAGCTGGCCGTCCAATCATCGAGATAGGCGTGCCCCAGGCGGGTCAGGAAGCCGCGCTGCGGCGTCGGAGTATCCGGCATGGCCGCGCTGGCATTCGTATCTGCAGCACCACCTGCCGCGTCGTTATCATCGGCAACCACCGCGACGGTCTGCGCCGAGACGCGCGCCGAAGATACAGCGGCGCACAGTATGAGCAAGGTAAGAAAACTGAAAAATCGTTGAAAACTCTGGAAACGCATGGCTCTCCACAATGTGTGTGCCGCGAACCATTCGCGCGCACATCTGTGAAGCTATCGGGACAGCCGTAAGCGCGCCCTAAGCAGGGCATAAAGGCTTTATAAATGCGTCGAAACGGAGGCATTGGTATCCTATAAAGGATGAAACCCGTAGTCCTCTACAGCCAGCCCGGATGCCCTCCCTGCTTTGCCGCCAAGCAATTTCTCAAAAGCCGCGGAGTCGCCTTCGAATATAAGGACGTGCAGGCTGATCCGGAAGCAATGCGCGAGCTGCTTGAGATGAACAGCCGCAGCACCCCGACGCTGGTCGTCGATGGCGAGGTCATGATCGGCTTCGACCCGGATCGCCTGGAGACGATGCTCTCGGCTGCCTCGCGCTAGAGACTGATCCCGCGCTCTCCGGTTTTATTTTTCTTTGTCCGTGATGCGGCGTTGCCAAGCGACCGCGCAGCAGCTACGCTAAGAACAAGGCAGGCCCTTCGCGGGCCTGTTTCGCTGCCCGTGCGGGAGTGGCGAAATTGGCAGACGCACTTGGTTTAGGTCCAAGCGGAGCAATCCGTGGGGGTTCAAGTCCCTTCTCCCGCACCACTTCCCTCTTCCTCTTTGGTTGCTTCGAAGGCGCTTCGGTCCGCGCTGCGATACCCTGAAGACACCATGCAATCGCAATCCACTCCGCAGCAGCCGAAGATCGAAGTCACCAGGTCCGAAAATTACCGCGAGTCGTACGCCAACAGCGTGCAGATCCGCCCCAGCGTGTGGGACTTCCATCTCGCCTTTGGTACCGTCCGCCAGGAATCGCCGGATCAGGTCAACATCGAGAACAACCAGGGCATCTACCTGAGCCCGCAGCAGGCCAAGGCTCTGTGGAACCTGCTGGGCCAGAATCTTGTGCAGTATGAGCAGGCTTTTGGCACTATCGCGCTCGAGCCGAATGCTCAGCCTGTCCCGATTCCGCGCGGACCGATTAACTAGGCAGAAAACCGCGAGCCCCGCTCACCTGAGACCTTTCTTCCGGTCCCGCCGCAAAGCCTTTCGCCGCGGTGAGCGGGCGGCGCGCTGCTTCTGGTCCTCGCGGTGTCCCTTTCAAATCTGCGCGAAGAGCGTCCCCTGCCCGTCGATGGCAGTGATGAGGCTGGTAAGGGCGGACTGCTGGGTCTCCGCTGCACTCAACTCCGTCGCCGCAGTCGCGGTATTCGTCTGAATCAAGGTGTCCTGCGCAGACTTCAGTTGCTCCTCCTCGCTTGAGGTATCGGTACTCGCCGCGGTGAGCGCAGTGATCGAATTATCGATCGTGGTCCGCTGCTGCGAGACGTAGTTGAGCGCGGTGTTCAGTGAGGTCAGGTCGGAAGTCGCAGTCGAAGATACGGTGCCGGACGAAAAGTCCGCAATCAGCGCGTTGAGCGTACCGATCACATTCGCGCCCGTCGCTGTGAAGATCTGATCTCCCGGCACATTGGTCTGGATGCTCTGGCCATTCGGCGTGACGACAGAGCTCGTCACATCATCGCCGTTATAGGTCACCGAAGCCGGGCTCGTACTGGTATCGATCGTGAATGGCGCGGTCGAGCCCTGGCTTCCGGAGAAAAGATAGTTGCCCAGATAGCTGGTATTGGCCAGGGAAACGACCTCGTCGCGAATGCCCGTCAACTGCGTCGCAATCGCCTTCAGGTTGCTGCTGTTCAAAGTCCCGTTGCTGCCCTGTGTAGCAACCGAAATTGCCTCTGTCAGCTGCGAGACCACGCTGCCGAGAGTCGAGTCGGCAACCTGCAACATGCCCTCGGTGGACGAGGCCGTCTGCGTGAAGGTGTCGTCCGCGCTGATTTGGCTCGAGAGAGACACATTCTGCGAAAAGGCCGTTGGATTATCGCCGGGTTGATTGACGCTCACCCCCGTCGAAATCTCGTTGGTGATCGTCTGCTCGTTGGCAGTCGTGTTATCGAGCGCCGAAACGGTGTTGAAGATAAACTGCGGATCGACCCGCATGCTCAGTCTCCTGATGAAAAGAATCGGAATCCTTAACTGCTATACGCCACCTGCTCACCGAGGTTGAGCGCCGCGAGCATCACCGTGTCGAGCGTGCTGAAGACCTTCGACGCGGCCTGGTAGGACTGCTCGAAGGTCTCAAGCGACGCGGCCTCGTCGTTCAGATTCACAGAGCTGAGCGAATCGACCTGCGTCTGCAACTGGGAGAGCGAGGCCTGCTGGGCGCTGTTGTCGGTGGTCGCGTCGGAGACCATGGTGCCGATGGTTGAGACGAAGGATGAGTAGTAGTCGGTCGGCGTCGATCCATCGACGATGGTCTGATTGGCAATGGCCGCCATGCTGACCAGATTGCTGTCTCCGGACGTGCCCTCGCCCGATCCTGCCGCCGCAATGAGCGATGGGTCGGTGATGGCAACGGAGATCTCGGCAGCCGCACCTGTCGAAGAGGTGGGCAGAGTGAACATGGCAGTGCCTGCATTGCCGTTCAGATCGTAGCCTGCTTCGTTCGCGGAATTCACCGCGGAGCCAAAGTCATAAGCAAGCGTGTCGAGTGCGCTGCTGATCTGTGGGATGTCCTGATCGCGCACCTCGAGCAGTCCACCGATCTGACCGCCACCCGAGGCCAGCGAGGTGGTGATGTCATTCCCCTGGGAGTCGAAGATATGCGTCGTACCATCGACCGATCCGGTGCTCAGCGCGTACGAGCTGCCCTCGGCAACCAGCACGGCGCCACTGGAGGTGGTGATGGTGAGGCCATTGCTGTCATCCTGAATCTGGTGAATGCCGATCAGCTGCGAGAGCTGCTGAACATCCTGTGTTCGCTGATCTTCAAGGGTGCTTGTATCCGTGCTGGAACTGACCGACTCGATCTGCCCGTTGAGCTGAGCAATCGATTGCGAGAGCGAATTGACCTGCTGCACAATGCTGACGCTCTCCTGATCGATATCGCTCTGCTGTGCGGTGAGCTGCGAGGATGCGCTCTGAAAATCGCTAGCTAGCGTGTCGGCGCTGGAAAGCACGCTCTGCCGCAACGAGGTGCTTGAAGGATCAGACTCGAGCGAAGAGAGCGCATCGAAGAACGAAGTCATATCCTGACTGATGCCGCTGGTGCTACTCGTCGAGCTGGTGCTTGAGGTCGTGGTCTGATCGAAGATGGTTTGAATCTGCTCGAGCTCCGTCATGCGTGAGTCGCTCGCGCTGGCTGCCTGATTTTGCTGCTGCAGCTCCTCTTCGAGGACCGGATCCCGCTGCGCGATGCCACCGATCATCGTCACACCATCCCCCCACTGCGTATTGCCAATCGTGATGGGGTCGTTCTCCTCGAAGGTCGCTACTTCGCGCGTATACCCGGTGGTATTGGCGTTCGAAACATTGTTCGAAACCACGGCCAGTGCCGCCTGATCGGCATCGAGCGCCCCGGTGGTAATGTTGAACGCTGTATTCAATGTTGCCATCGTGATCCTCGCCTTCCCAACCGCATGCCGCTTCGCTGCTGATTTGCTAAAGCCCCTGCTGCGGTGGACTTGTTCTTGCCTGCTGCTCGATGCGAGCCAGATGCGACCGGCGCAGCAGCCGCAGATTTCGCTCAGAGTGACGCAAGAGCGAGCCGAGAACCCGATGCCGCTCGGCAAGCCCGGGTGTAATCCAGAGTAGCTGCGTTGCGCTCGAAGTGCTGGAAACCTCTGCGGCTAGCTTGGCCAGAGCTGCGCCGTCTAGGCGCGTCAGGGCTTCGACCGTGCGCGCCTCAAGCTCTGTCAGCTGATCCGCCAGATTCATCCGTTGCCTCCGCTTCTTTCCAGCGCCCCGGGCGAACTGCTTAACATGTAATTGATTACCGTATTCGCAACATCCGTTGACGATACCTGGTAATTCCCAGTGACCAGCGCCGCCTGGATCGTTGCAACCTTACCGCTGCGCACCTCGGATTCGGGCTCGGAACTGCTGGCTACGCTCGCCGCTGCTCCGGCCGTGCTCAGTGAAGCCTTGTCCGCTTGTTCCTGCGAGGAAGACACACTCGCCGATCCGGCAGACGATTGATTTGCAGCTTCACTTGCCTGCGCAGCGCCCGAGGTTTCCTGCACCTCTCCGCTTCGCAGAAAATCTCCTGAAATATTCATTCCCACGTGCTCCTCGCTTTACCTTATCGGCAATAGGGCGAAGCACTTTAGTAATTCATAATGGGCCTGGTTGCCGGACTTCCCGATACGGTTGCGGAATCAGAAGAACTGCTCTCCGCAGCCTTGTCGCTTACGCCTAACTGGTTCAAAATCCTGCTCGCTATGCCAAACCCACCGTGTTCCGAGAGGGCCTTGGCGAAGATCTCCGACCCCATGCTCATCAGCGTGGATTGGCTGCCTTCGCCACCTTCCTGGCCGTCATCCAGCGCCTCGTCGCCGTCGTCGTTTCCCTCCGAAAAGAGCGGATCCTTCTGCAGCGGCTTCAGAAACTCCTGCATTAAGCTCGCCTCAAATTCGTGTGCCGCAGAACGAAGCTTTTCCTGCCTCTCCGGGGAGAGTGACGAGGTTGCCGCAACCTGCCCCGACGCTGGCACAACACCGTGAATGCCCTGATCGATCACATGACCTCCAACTCGGCCTCGAGGGCTCCAGCCTGCTTCATTGCCTGCAGAATCGAAATCACATCACGGGCCGTCGCACCGATCGACTGCAGATTCTGCACGAGATTGTCGACCGTGGATCCAGCCTTGAGTTCGATCCGGCTTACCGGCTTATCCTGCGCCTGCACCTGCGTCTGCTGCACCACCTGCGTCGTTCCTGAACTGAAGGGCCCGGGCTGCGAGACCTGATACTGGCTCACGACATTGATCGAGAGACCGCCATGGAGAATCGACACTGGCTGCAGGCAGACATTGCCTCCAATGACCACCGTTCCGGTACGCTCGTTTACCACAACCTTCGCCCGTGGATAGACATCGACCTCGATCGCCTCCACGTCAGCCAAAAGGTTGGGGATATCTTCACCATCCTGCGCCTGGACCTCGATGCTGCGGCTGTCGATGGCGTGAGCGATGCTGCGCCGCAACTGCTTGTTAACCGCAGCTGCCATCTCCTCGGCGGTACGAAAATCCGGATCGCTGAGCAGCAGCGTCAGCCGCCGCATCTTGCTTAGATCGAGTGGCACCGATCGCTCGACGATACCGCCAGAAGGAATAAGGCCTGTCGTCGGATGATTCAGCGAGCGGCTGTTGCCGTTCGCCGCAACCGTGTAGCCGCCAAGCACCAGCGGCCCCTGCGCCTCGGCGTAGATCTGCCCATCCGGTCCGTAAAGCGGCGTCATCAGCAGGAGCCCGCCTTCGATGGAGCGTGCGTCGCCGGCCGAGGAGACAGTCACATCCAGCCGGTTGCCGGGCTGGGCAAAGGGCGGTAGCGTTGCCGCGATGAAGACAGCGGCCATGTTCTGCGTGCGCAACGAGGCCGTGGTCGAATTGTTTGGCAGGTTTACCCCCATGCGCAGCAGGGTCGAGATCAGAGTCTGGATGGGAAAGACGGCCTGCGTACTGTCGCCCGTACCCTTCAGGCCGACCACGATACCGTAGCCAACAAGCTGGTTGTCGCGTATGCCTTCAACCGAGGCGATGTCCTTGATGCGGGCGCGCCTGGCAGGCGTACTCTCTACGAGCTGGCCGCACGCCGCGCGAGCAAGCGGAATCAGCAGGAACAGGACCGCAAAGAAACACCTGCGTTGCCTGCTCGTCATCTCTCCCATCGCACCGCGCATATACATCTCCGCGAATCCTCTCGCTAAACAAGTCTTCTCGACTAAAAAACCAGCAGCTTCTGCAGGAAGCGTACGACCGGATTCTGGCGATAGGTATAGTCGTTGATGATGCCCTTGCCCACCACTTCGATCTCGAGATCGGAGATGCTGGTCGAGGTAACCTGGTTATAGTTGCTGATGTCCTCCGGACGCACAAGGCCGCGCAGCCGGATGGTCTGTGTCTGCTGGCTGAAGGTGAGCTGGCGCACCGCTTGGATCACCAGCATGCCATTCGGCAATTCGTCGACGACTTCGCCACCAAAGGTTGTGGTCAGGCTCGAGTCCGTGACCGACTGGCCCTGCGCATTGAGAGCGGAGGTGGATGTCTGTGTCAGCAGATTATTGAGCGAGCTGCTTCCTGAAAGCTTGCCGAGCAACTGGCTCACCGCCGAGCTAGCATTCGACGCACGGGAGTTCTTGACCGTGCCGTCCGTCGATGCAGTCAGGCTCTCAGAAACCACAATGGCGATTGGATCGTGAATGTGCGCGGCACGTACATCGCTAGACAACCGCGTGAGGCGGCCATCCGCGCTCCATAGCGATCCCGGCGTATGCACCATCGTGATCTGCTCGGCACGCACCCGGGCGATGTAGGCGCTCAGCGCGGCGTCGGGCGGCGTTTGCTTCGCAACCTGATTCTTCTTCGTCTTGTCCCCGCGGGCCTGCGGCAAAAACGCCACCAACAGGATCGAGCACAGCGATGTCGTCAGGAGGATCGCGTGCATCGAGCGATCGCTGAGCCTCTCACCGCGCGCGCTCACGGCTGCGCCTCCTGATTCCAACTTGAAGGCGTTGCCAGTTCGACCGAGCCCGGTCCT
This sequence comes from Silvibacterium sp., assembly GCF_047605705.1. Taxonomy (NCBI): domain Bacteria; kingdom Pseudomonadati; phylum Acidobacteriota; class Terriglobia; order Terriglobales; family Acidobacteriaceae; genus Silvibacterium; species Silvibacterium sp. The sequence continues at coordinate 17,929 of NZ_JASGFD010000004.1, forward strand.
CGCACGATGCCGCGCAGCAGCCAGCCGGTTCCGCAGCGCACCACGATACTTTCGCCCAACCTCGCCGACTGCGTGGCCGTGCCCGCCAGACGAATTCGGGCTGAGCCATCACGCCATACAGTAACTTGCATCCCGGCGCGGACAACGAGCGGGCCCGCATCCAATCCCAGTCCCAGACTCTCGTACACAGGAATGCCCGAGGCACTCGCCATGCGACGCTCCGCATCATTTGCCAGGCGCAGACGCGGAGGCCACTCTGGATGGGCACAATCACGCAACCGCAGCCAGTCGCGATCGAGAACAGCATCATGGATGACGGCCTCGATTCTCTCTCCGGAAGCCCCCGGAGAGACAGAGCGCTCGAGGCAGCCTGTGGGCATGTGCACGAGTGCAGCAGCGGTCAACAGCAACAGAAAACTCATCGCCCTCTCCGTTACCGGATCATGTTGTTGACCTGGCTGTACATGTCGTCGGCGGCGCGAACCACCTTCGAGTCGCTCTCATAGGCGCGCTGCGCGAGCACCATCTGCACAAAGGCATTAACGACATCGACATTCGAATTCTCGAGATATCCCTGTTGCAGCGTGCCCAGCCCCTCGGTGCCACCGGGATTGCCAAGCACAGCGTCTCCCGAGGTCAGCGTGGCGGTGAAGAGATTGGAACCGACGCTATCGAGACCTCCAGGGTTGATGAAGGTGGCCAGCTGAATCTGACCGAGTTGCGCCGGGTTCTGCTGGCCGGGCAGCGTGGCGTTCACCACCCCATACTGAGTAATGGTCACCGCTGTCGCCGTCGTCGGAATGGTAATCGCCGGCAACAGCTGATCGCCGGCGGCGTCGACGATCGTCCCCTGGTTGTTCAAGTAGAAGTTGCCTGCGCGCGTATAAGCCAGCGTGCCGTCCGGGCGCTGCACCTGAAAAAAGCCATTGCCTTCAATGGCAAGATCAAGAGGGTTGTTGGTCTGGTCGAGGTCGCCCTGGGTCATGATGACTTCCGTCGCAGAAGACTTGGTGCCGAGGCCGATCTGTAGGCCTGCCGAGACAGTCTGCTGACTCTGTGCCGCGCCCGGGGTAATGAGATTCTGGTAGATCATGTCCTGAAACTGCAGCTGACGCTGACGGAAGCCGACGGTCGAGGAGTTCGCCAGATTGTTGGCGATGGTGTCGAGGTTCAGCTGCTGTGCGCTCATGCCACTGGCCGCCGTGTAGAGTGCCCGGATCATGCGTATCCCTGCCCTTCCGCCCGCGTCGCGAGCCCTGCGTTACCTATATGCAGTGCCTCTTGCCATCCTTCGACTTGCTTCAGACCTTCGGCAGAACTTCGGTGGCTGTCTTGTCGAGGTTGCCGTCGAAGACGGTGAGCGCCTTCTGCATCATCTCCGCCTGGCGCTGAACCAGAATCAGCTCGAGGGTGCCGGAGATAACATCCTGGTTCGAACCCTCGAGCGAGCCCTGCCGCACCTCGGGTTTCGCTGCAACCGGCTTCGCCTTTGCGGTCGGCGCGTAGAGACCGGTTCCTTCCGGGTTAAGATCCTCAGGCGCGGCGAAGTTCCACAATCCGAGCGTGGCTACAACAGCTCCATCGACCGAGATCACACCATCCGAACTCACCGTAACCTCGCCCGGTGGCAGCGCGATGAGCTTGTTCTGCCCGTTGAGCACGGCGTAACCTTCCGGCGTCGTGAGCTGCCCCGCGATCGAACGCTGAAACTGACCGCTGCGCGTATAACGAATCCCATTCGCTGTCTGCACCGCGAAGAAGCCCTGTCCCTGCAGCGCTAGGTCGAGTGGATTGCCGGTCGGCGTCAGCGATCCCTGCCCCATGTCAAGCACATTGCCGCCGAGGATGCCGAAGTCGTTGATCGTGCGATTGAGCTGCGAATTCCCAGCATCCGGGCCCATCAGCGCGCCGCGAAAAAATTCACGCTCGGCCCGAAAGCCGCGCGTACTCGAGTTCGAAAGGTTACTGGCCGCAGCGTCAAGCGCCTCGGTGCGTGCAAGTAGTCCGGAGTAGGCTGCGTAGAATCCACTGCTCATGACGATTCCTCATAAGACGAGAGTGCAGATGGTGAACCAGAAGAGGGAGAAAAGGATAAGAAAGGTTTAAGAAGCGCCGGCGAAGTCCACCATCACAGCGAGCACATCTTCGCTTTCCTGCCCAGGCCCTGACTTCATCCTGCCTTCTGCCTCGCCTTTCGGCCACATCCTCATCCAGAGATAGCGGTCATAGCGGACCAGCCGGGCCTCCACCGGCTGCACCCGCTCGATCTGCCGCGCCAGGGCCGACGCCAGAGCCTCAGGGCTCGCGGCCTCAAGCAAACGCACGCGATCGAATGGAGCTTCGAGCAAGCGGGCGCGACAGCGTGCGAATTGGGAATCCGAGAGCAGGCCCACCTCAATCCTCCGTCCACTGAGCCGCTCGAAGGCCAGCACCAGGCGATGATCGATGCCCGCTTCAAAGGCTACGTTCAGGGCACCAGTGGCGGACCAGCGTAGCGGCAGCACGCCGCAGGCCTCGATGAGGATGCGCGGCAGCGGCGGACAGGCGAGCACGCCGGCATCGAAGTCGGCGGTAAAGACCGGGCAGTTCCACTGCAGGCTGAGTGCCTCGGTAATACGCTGCTCGCTGAGTTTTGCATGACTCCGGATCCAATGGCCGATACGCCGCCCTGGCTCCTTCCGCTGCGCGGCAAGAGACTTCTGCAGCGATGGCCGATCGACCCAGCCGCGCTGCAGCATCAGCAATCCGAGCGGAAGACGATGGCGATAGGGGGCGGCAGGCTCACCGTATCCCACCAGCTCGCGGGCCACCAGCGCCCGCATGCGCGCGAGCGTACAGGCGGCGCTGCAGGTCCATCCTCCCTCGAGTACAGGCACGGTGCGATTGCGCAGGAGATGGAGACGGCTGCTGCGGCAGCCAGGATGTGCGCACTCGGGAAAGAGCGACGTGCTCTCCCGTTGTCGGGTTGCAGACCCGGAAGACCACAGTCCGCTGCCAAGACCGCGCAGGGCTCCACTTAAAAGAGGCATCGGATACTCTCCAGACGTTTCTCTGCGGTCGCAACTTCGGTCACATTGAGCCCAAAGTTGCCGTCGACCAGCACCACTTCACCGCGAGCCACGATACGATCTCCCACCAGCAGATCCACCGGCTCGGCAACGTGCCGATCGAGCTCGATCACATCTCCGGGACCAAGATCGAGCACCTCGTTCAGGGACATCTCGCGCGAACCGAAGCGCAGGGATGCCTCGAGTTCGATGTCGACCAGCAGTTCCACACCGGGCGAGAGAGACGGAGCGGACGGCGCCGCAGCGGGTGGAGGTGCAACCACCTGAAGCTCTGTCCGGTCGGCAAAGGCAAGCAGCATCCGTGCCTCACCCAGTGAGACCTCAAGCGCCGCGGCGGGAATGCCCGCTGCCCACTCGGAACGTTCGGCGGCGACTGCGGGCGATCCAGGCTTGAGCGCAAGCGACGCCTGTACGGCTTGTGCTACCAGCCCCTGCCAGAGCTCGACCTCCCAGTCCTCGATCGCTGCGGCGTCCTCTCCGGCAAGCCCCGAGGCCACCAGCAGGGCATGCATGCCTTCGGTTTCGGCCAGCACCACAACTGAGCCCTCAATCGTGGCTTCGTCGAGAGTGCCCCTGACCCTGACCTCGAAGCACAGAGACGAAGCGGCAACCGGCAGCTGCGCCGCGGGGCCGATCTTCATCTCGGCCGAGACCTCGCGTGCCATGATCCCGGCAGCCTGCTCCATCCATCGCCCGGTCAGATTTTTCTTTCTGTCCATTCTCTTCTCCGGTGTTTCAGCTCTCTATGGCACGGCTCCCTGTATGCAAACCTGCTCAAGTGCGCGTCACGGCCGCATCATGGCGCTTTGCGCTGCCCCAGCTGAGCGCCGCGATGTTCTCCATAGCGCACCGGCATCGCCTCGAAGAGCGGAACGCCGGAGACACGCATCTGCGGCCTCACGGTCGCGGAAAGGGGAAAGCGCAGGGTGGATGCGGCCTCGAGACCCTCGATCTGTCGCGTCGGTACACGGAAAGCGGGCAGCTGCAACGCCGCGCCGATTCTGGCCTTTCCCAGGCTGTGCCGAAGGCGCGCGCGGATCTCCGGATTGTGGCTGCGCTGGCGTGTCCAGTCGCCCACCATGCGATGCAGAATGGTATTCGAAACCACGGCGGGGAAGGCAATATTCATCAGGCCTGCAGCAGCCTCGAGCTTGACTTCGAAGTTCAGACAGAGCGTCTTCTCCGAGACCGGCATCAGATGCGCGATCTGGGTTTGCATCTGCCGCTGCTCATAATGAAAACTCAGTCCCACCGGCTCCCACGCCGCGCTCATTTCGCGGCAGATGATTTCGATGACACTGGCGAGAATGGCCTCTTCGATATCCGTCAGCTCGCGCATCTGCCCCGCCGCGCCCTGGCCACCGAGCAACAGGTCGATGATCGGAGGAGCAGGCGTCATTTCCATCATCAGCACGGAGATGGCGCGCAATGGTTCGAGACGCACCGAACAGACATAGGAGAGATCCGGGATGCGGGCGATAAATTCATTGAAGGGGATCTGCTCGGCCGAGACCAGCGTGACCTGAAAAGGGCTGCGCAGCCACACGCTGAGATAGTGCGTAAGGTTGCGGGCGAAGATGTCGTTGAGCAGACTGATGGCCCGCATCTGGTCGTTGCTGATCTGCCCGGCGCGAGCGAAGTTGTACGGCTGGACACGGCGTTTCGGGGCCGCTGGAGCTTCGGCCGCAGGCGCGCTCGCGTTCGCACTGCCGGAGACGCTCGCCGGAGGCGTTCCCTGCGCCGCTTGAAAGAGTGCGTCGATCTCATCCTGCTTGAGCGGTTTGTCCTTGCCCGGCTTGTCGGCCACAGATCCTTCTCCTTCTTCCGGATCGAAACTTCTATCGTCCTTCTATTCAAGAAACAATGCTGCACTCTTAGCCTTCGCGTGCTTTTGCGGCTCGCAACGTCCCATCCCGTGCACTGCCGGCCTGCGCCTTGCTCTCACGGCGGAAGGCCGCCAGCTGGCTGCGAAGATGGAGCACCGCCGAGGCGTGAATCTGTGAGACGCGCGATTCGACGACGCCCAGCGTGAGCCCAATCTCTTTCATGGTCATCTCCTCGTAGTAGTAGAGGGTCATCACCAGCCGCTCACGCTCGGGCAACTGATCGATAGCCTCGGCAAGCCGTGACTTGAGTTCACCGCGCAGGCAACGGAAGAGCGGATCATCCTCCGGCCTGTTCGGGATGTACGCCAGCTCCTCCTCGCCTGAGTCCTCGGAGCGCTCCGCGTGCAGCGTTCCAATCTCGAGGCCCTTCAACTCGCCGAGCAGCTGCTGATATTCGCCAAGCTCCATCTGCATCTCAGCCGCGACTTCGTTTTCCGAAGGCGAGCGCCCCATGCGGGTCGTCAGTGTGCGGATCGCCTCTTCCACCGCTCGCCCCTTGCGGCGCAGATCGCGCGGGCTCCAGTCGAGCGTGCGCAGGCTGTCGAGAATGGCTCCGCGAATACGGAACTGCGCATAACTGCGGAACTGCACCTTTTTCGCCGGATCGAATTTCTGCAACGCATCCATCAGCCCGAGCACCCCGGCGCTTACCAGATCGTCCATCTCGACATGCTGCGGCAGACGTTCGTGGATGCGTCGAGCGAGAAAGCGTACGGTCGGCATGTGGTCGAGCATCAGCCGCTCTTGCTCGATGGAGAAAGCCCCCCCATGCATCACTCCCTCGATCGCGCCCTGCGCCGCCATCTTGTTGGCCTGTGGCGCAGCGTCCACCTCCTCCGCTCCGCTGCCGGAACTTCCTGCCGTCAGCTCCACCGAAGGCAGGGGATGCGCCGCACCGACAGCCGGCACCGGCAATTCCTTTCCCCTGCCCCCATCCCTTCGCTCTGCTCCTGCGTGTTCCCCGTCACGGCCCATACATTCCATGCCCGATGACTACCCTTTCCCTCAAGAACCCAAGAGACCCTCGCTTCAGATACCGCCCCACATCGCCGCCTTCATCGCACCAGCCCCATCGGCCGCAGCCGCACATCGGGTGGAATCTCCGATGGGGCGACGACTGCCAGACGCGGTTGCACCGGCTCCAGCCAACGACGCAAATAAAAGCGCGCCGGACTCGGACAGAGGAGCACGGGAGGGGCCGAAGCAGCGGGTGGTCCGATGAGTTGTTTCACAGAATCGGAGAGGCGGCGGAGGCTTGCAGCCAGACGCCCGTCGACCGAGGTGCGCTGTGCGGCCTCGCCCTGAAGCAACGCAGGCAACTCGTCCTCGATGGCCGGGTCGAGGGTCAGCACGCGCAGGGTGCCGTCGGCATCGAGCAAGGGCTGGAGAATTCTCCGCCCTAGCGCGCGGCGCGCGGCCTCGACCAGCACCGGCAGAGACTTGTTGGCAGGCGCGGCTTCGAGCAGCGCCTCGAGAATCGTACCCAGCTCGCGGATCGAGACCTGCTCGCGCAGGAGCTGCTGCAGCACGCGCTGCACCTCGCCGAGTGTGAGCACCTTCGGCACCAGTTCCTCGACCAGCTTGGGGTGAGTGTCGTTGAGCGAGTCGAGCAGCCGCTTGGTCTCGGCGCGGCCCAGCAACTCGTGCGCGTGGCGGCGGATCATCTCGCCGAGATGTGTGGTGATCGCCGTAACCAGATCGACTACGGAATATCCGGCTGCTGTCGCCTGGTTCTCGAGACCCGCCTGGATCCAGCGCGCCGGCACACCGAATGCCGGCTCGCGAGTTTCCTTCCCCGGGATCGGCCTCGGTTCTGATTCTGCGCTCACCGCCAGCAACAGGTTCGACTCGGTCTGCCATCGCCCAATCTCCAGTCCTCGCAGCGAAATGACGTACTCCCGCGGCCGCAGGCGCAGATTGTCCGAGATATGGACAGGCGGAATCAGGAAGCCCAGCTCTGTCGAGAGGCTGCGGCGCAGCGTGCGCACGCGTGCGAGCATCTGCCCCCCTTGTTTTTCATCGACCAGCGGTATCAGCTGGAAGCCGATCTCGAGACTCAGATCGTCGCTACGCAGCAGTACCATCGCCGACTCGGCTGCGGGTTTTGCTGTTGCTGCTGCCGAGCTGTTAGCTGACGCAGTTTCCGTGGCCGCATCTCCGGGAATACGCCGCGCTATCAGCAGCAAAACCGCAGCCAGCAGCAGAAAAGGCAGCGAAGGCAGGCCAGGCACGAGGCACATTGCGCCCATCACCACACTACCCACATAGAGCGTGGCCCGGCGGCGGAAGAGCTGCGTGCCCAGCTCCGAGCTGAGCGCTCCGGACGATGAGGCGCGGGTCAGCACCATGCCTCCGGCAACTGAGACCAGCAGCGATGGAATCATCGTTACCAGCCCATCGCCAACGGTGAGAATGGTGTAGGTGCGCACCGCCTCATCGAGCGGCGCGCCCTGCTGCAGGGTACCGATCAAAAGTCCGGCGACGATGTTGATTGCGGTAATCAGAATGGTCGCGAGAGCGTCACGCTGATTGAAGCGTGCGGCTCCATCCATCGCGCCATAGAACTCCGCCTCCTGGGCTACAGCCTGGCGTCGCGCCCGCGCCCCGGCCTCATCAATGAGCCCGGCATTCATGTCAGCGTCGATCGCCATCTGCTTGCCAGGCAGCGCATCGAGTGTGAAGCGAGCAGTAACCTCGGCGGTGCGCACCGCGCCATGGCTGACGACAAGAAACTGGATCGCAATCAGGGCGAGAAAAAGAACGAAGCCCACAACGTAATTGCCACCCACGACGAACTGCCCGAAGGACTCGATGACATGGCCAGCCGCATTCGTGCCCTCGCTGCCGTGCAGCAGGATGCGACGGCTCGAGGCGATGTTCAGCGAGAGGCGGAAGAGCGTGAGCAGGAGCAGCAATGTCGGAAAGACGGAGAGATCGACGGCGCGACGCACCTGCACAGCTGAGAGGAAGACCAATACCGATGCGGCCATCGAGCAGGCCAGCAGCAGATCCATCAGCATGGCCGGGATCGGAACGAGCATCACGAAGATGACACTGATGGCGCACAGAGGGAGCGCGAGCTCGCGTGCTGCGTTCAACAGCTGGCGCTTCTTCACAGTAGGAGACACAACGGTCTTGCTCATTCGAGACCTCTGGCTTCATCAGTCGGATCTGCGGCGGAAGGGGACGGCGGCGAAGGATCATCTGTCTGAGCAGGCGAGGCACTTACGCTCTGCGGAAGGCCTTGGGTTGCGTGGCCTTCTTGCGCACCGCTCGATTCAGTTCTGCTGAGTCTGGTTCTGCTCGATACAGAGCGGTGCATTCGCGCCTGCTCGGCGCGGCGGCGTTCAGCCTGCTCTTCCCGGAAACGCTCTTCAACGCGCTGCCGATAGAGGTAAGCGAGGATCGCGGCTACGGCAGCGTAGAGGTTGTAGGGAATGCTCTGCCCAGGCTCGAGCGCGTGATAGAGGGAGCGGGCCAGTGGCGGGTTTTCGACGATCGGAATCCCCGCCCAGCGCGCCTCCTCACGGATCTGCGCGGCAATCAGGTCGCGCCCTTTCGCCATCATCCGCGGCGGCTCCATGGTTTCGAAATCAAAACTCAGTGCCACCGCATAATGAGTCGGGTTCGTGATCACCACCGTAGCCCGACGCACATCCGCTTTGAGCATCCGCTTGCGCATTTGCCGCCGCAGGGAGCGGATACGGCCGCGCACCTGAGGATTGCCCTCGGTCTGTTTGTGCTCCTCACGCACTTCCTCTTTGGTCATGCGCTGGCGGGACTCCCAGCTGCGCCATTCGATAAGATAGTCAATCGCCGACCAGGCAAAGAGAATCCACGCCGTATCGAGCACGATGTGGTAGCTGCCCACCAGCATCGCGCTTAACTGGTTGGTCGCGAGCAAGGGTAGATCGGCCTGCGCATAGATCCGGCGCATAGCAAAGAAGACCAGCACGGCAGCCGGGAGCAGCGAGCGCATCAGGCGCGCCAATCCGCGCAACGAGAAGAGGCCCTTGAGACCTTGCACAGGATTGAATCTTCCCCAGTGCGGGCCAAGCGGAGCGACGCTGAAGGAGACGCCGCGTGCCTGCGCCACCGCAGCCAGAAACGAAGCCGAAAGCGAGGCCAGCAGGATGGCAGCAACCGGCAGCAGAGGAGCGAGCATCAGTGGCCGCAACCTTGCAATCCAGATCGAGGTCTGGACCTCTGAGTCGGCGGAGGAGTTGGTCGGCGCGGTAAAAGAGGCCGTAGCAGCGAGAGTATGCGCGAAATCTGCCATCCAGCGCCCCGGCCAGGATGGAGCGATCCACGAGAGCGCGAGCAGCGCCGCGAGCATGCCACAGGCTGCCACCAGATCGCGGCTGAAGACGCGATCACCTCGCTCAGCCGCGCGCTGGCGGCGGCGAGGCGAGGCCCGTTCTGTGCGTTCGTCGCTCAATGCCCTACCGCCATCTGCCTCAGCAGCGACTCCCCGGCATCAAGCAGATCTGCGAAGCGGTTTTCGAGAAAACGCGGCCAGAGAGCCAGCCCTGCCGAAAGCGCTCCGTAGCCGACCAGCGTCTTCACCGGGATCGAGAGCATCATCACCGGAAGCTGCGGCGCAACGCGTCCCAGCACAGCGATCGCAACTTCCACCAGCAGCGTCGCTGCCAGCACCGGCGCAGCAAGCTCCAGCCCCGCAAGCAGCACGCCTCCCACGCGCGCGACGATCGTCAGTCCGCTCTCTCCGCCCAGCCACACCATCCCCGGAGGAGCCGCACGAAAGCTACGCAGCAGAGCCAGCAGCAGCTCGCGATAGAGACCGGAGGCAAAGAGCAGGAGCGTGCCGAAGAGCGAGAACAACTGGCCGAGCAGCGGCGTCTGGTACGGGGCGTAGGGATCAAGCAGATTTACCAGCGAGAAGCTGAACTGAAAGCCGAGCAGCTGACCGGCAAAGAGCAAGATCTCGCTGAAGAGCGTCAGCTCGAGACCGAAGACAGATCCTGCAGCAAGCTCTCCGGCGATCGCGCGAAAACTGAGTTGAGAAACATGCTGCACATGTGCATCGTTAGCTTCTGTGCCGGGCAGCGCAGCCGCCACGGGCGCCACCAGCAAAGTCAGCAGCAGGACAAAAGCGACTTTCACGCGGGGAGCAATTACCTCGGAAGAGAAGATGGGCGCCGTCACCATCAGGCAACTGATGCGCACCATCACCAGCAACATGCCCGAGAGGTAGGCGGCCCAGCCGCCCGGCAACGCAAGACCAGCCGATGCGTTCATCTGTCTATCCCAGATAACGGTGCAGATCCGAGAACATCAGGATCGTGTATTCGACCAGCCTCCGCGTGAACCAGGGCAGACCGATCAGGATCAGCGTGCCCACCAGCAGCAGCCGGGGCACGGCGGTGAAGGTCTGCTCCTGCAGCGACGTAAGCGTCTGCGCAAGACTCAGCAGAAAGCTGATGAGCGCCGCAGCGATCAGCACCGGAGCGCTGATCAGCATGGCCTCTTCGAGCAGTTGCCGCAGAATGACCACGACCTCATCGACACTCACAGGGTCTCCTTCTTTCAAAAGCTCTTGAGTAAGGAACCGGCCAACAGGTTCCAGCCATTTGCCATCACGAAGAGCAGGATCTTGAGCGGCGTAGAGATAACCACAGGAGGCAGCTGAAACATACCAATCGACGTGGTAATCGAGGCTACGATCATGTCGATCAGCAGGAAAGGCAGGAAGAGAATGGCGCCGATCTCGAAACCTGCCTTCAGCTCGGAAAGCATGTACGCAGGCGCGACCACACGCAGGGGAAGATCTTCAGGCTTCGCGGGCCGCGGCAGGCCGGAGGCCGAGGTGAAGATGGCCAGGTCCTGCTCCTTCGCGTAATGGAGCATGTAGATGCGGGGTGGATCGATGCCTCGCTTGATCGCCTCCCATCCATCGATCTGACCGGTGCGGAAGGGCTCGACCGCTTGCTGATCGACCTTCATAAGGACCGGTTGCATGAGGAACCAGCTCATCAGAAGCGCCAGCCCCATCAGCACCTGATTCGAGGGAGCTGTTTGTGTACCCAGAGCCTGACGCAGGAAGTGAAAGACCACCAGCAGCCGCACCATCGGCGTCATCGAAAGCACGATCGCCGGCAGCAGGGTCAGCAGCGTCAGAACAAAGAGCACTGTCCACGGCACCGAGTGCGTGTCGGCGGGCACAGGCAAAGGCAGCAGACGGGGCGTCGAGGCGGCGATCAGAGTCATCGCATTGCCCCCGGCGCTGCCTTCCGCAGCAAGTGCGGAGAGGTCGATAGATTCCGTAGCCGGCGAGACCTCTCCGATGAGAAACAGAGAATCGCCGGAGCCGCCCAGCAGATAATGCCGGCCATGGCACGCAACCAGCATCACCGCGCGATTACCTCCGAGGGCAAGGCGCTCTTCGAGCAATAACGCGCGGCGCGGCGTCTTCGGCCTTGCATCGAGCAGAGAGCTGAGGCCGCGAACCAGTGCTCCCACCCATCCACCGGCGGAAGCCAGATCGGGATGCCCGCGGCGGGCCTCAGAGTACACGGGTCACCCGCACGGCCAGCACATCGTCGACCACCTCGAACTCGGTCCAGACAAGCTGCGCACCGCCGCACCAGATGGGAAGGTCCTCATCATTCGGCCATTCGCTCGCAATCACCGCACCCTTCTCAAGACGCAGCAGATCACGGACACGAAAGCCGCGCACCGGAACAGCAACATCGAGTTGCAGCGGCAGTGAGCCGAGAGCAGGAGGCACCTCAAATTCCGGCGGCAAAGCAGACGCGGAGCCAGAAGCCATCAGCTGAGTTTCGACCTGGCCTTCGATTGCGGCTTCGTCTTCGCCAATGTCGACAGAGGCGATGGGAGTTGAGGTGGCATCCATGAACGCAAAGAGTGCGAACGGATGACCGAAAATGGGGCAAACATCTTAAAAAAACTTCACACGACAACCGTTTTGAAAGAGAATAGGCCCGCCACTTGGACGGGCCTGTTCTTTCCAGCAAAGCACATCAACCAGAGCGGAAGAGATCAGTGAATCATGTTGATCGTGTCCTGAGAGATAGTGTCGAAAGTGGTGACGGTCTTGGAATTCGCTTCGTAGAGCTGCTGCGCTACGATGAGATTCGAAAACTGCGTCGAGATATCTACGTTCGAAGCCTCGAGAGCATCGTCATCCAGAGTGCCGAGTCCCGCGGTTCCTGCCACGCCATCGGTCGCCTGCCCCGATGCAGAGGTCGTTGCGTAATTATTGTCGCCCAGCCGTTCCAGCCCCTGATCATTGACGACGTTAGCCATCGCCAACTGTCCCACATCAAGGGTTTGCTGGTTGCTATAGGTCACCGAGATGACGCCATCTGCGCTGACGCTCATGCTGCTGTACTCACCGCTGGCGTAGCCGTCAGAGGACTGCGCGGATTGGGTCGACCCCGAGGTTCCGCCGCTGTACTGAGTGAGAGTGGATGTACCGGCCGAGTTGTAGAGGTTCCAGTCGAGGCTCATATTGCTGGCGCCGTCGCTGAGTCCCGTAAAGGTAATGCCGGTGACATCGGAGGTTGGAGAGGTCAGGTTGCCGCTCGAGTCAAAGGTGAGATTGCCGGTCAGATTCGTGCCTCCGCTGGCATCGCCGGAAGGCAGTGCGATGCTATAGCTCCAGGCATTCGTCCCGGTGTTGGTGAAGGTGATAGTCGCCTGATAGGAATTACCCAGCGAATCGTAGAGGGTGACATCGGCCGGGAAAGATGTGCCTACGGTCGCACCAGAATCGAGATTCGCAGTGACTGAGAATTCCGTACTGGCCTTCGGCTGAATGGAAGAGCCCACCGGAATCTGAATCGCGCTGAGCGTTCCACCGGTATTGATCGCTCCATTCACCGCTGGATAACCCATGACCTGAAGACCGCTATCTGAAATCAAATAGCCATCCGAGGTCAGCGAAAAGTCGCCGTCTCGGCTGTATTCGTAACCGCTGCTGTTCTGTAATACGAAGAAGCCATCTCCGTCGATGGCCACATTGGTCGAAACGCCGGTGGAGGTGGGGCTGCCGGTGGTGAAGTCGGTGGTCGTCGCGCCGATCTGTGTGCCGGTGCCGAACTGCTCCGGGTCGTCGTTGCCCGAGGTTCCGAGCTGTTGATAGAAAAGATCGCTGAACTGAGCTGTCTCGGCCTTGTAGCCGGTGGTGTTCATGTTCGCGAGGTTGTTGGCGATCGTGTTCAGGGCTTCGGACGAGCTCTCGAGGCCGGTGAGGGGAATCCAGAACGATGGCATGAGCGTTGGTCTCCTGTGGAGCAAGATATTGGGTAGCGGCCTAGCGGAGCGCCGGATTCCCTGGGATGGAAAAGGGCCTGCTGCCTTTGGCCGGAAGGCCCGGAGCCGAAGCAGCAGCAGCGCCGGGTGAGAGTGAACCTGCTACGCGCATCGCCGCAGCCTCGAGCGTCCCCGAAGGCGCGCTTCCGGACAGATTCGTCTGTCCAGTCTCCGAACCAGGCAAGGCAGCTGCGGTTTTGCCGGACCGGCCATGGGAGGACGCCATGGATGCGCCAGCCAGAGGTGAATTCTGCGAAGAGACCGGAAGGACGCTTCCCGAGGCTCCGGATGAAGTCGTGCTCGGCTCGGTGTTCTGGTTGATCTGGATCAGTTGCTCGAGGCTGTTCACCTGCACCAGCTGATCCACATACTCCGTCGGATCGGTCTGCTCGGTCGGATCCTGATTCTTTAACTCGGTAACTAACAGCTGAAGAAAATCATCGGCGGTAATTGTGGCCGATGCGGTGGTACTGGAGTCCGAACTCGATCCATCGTCTGCTGCGGTCGCCTGCGCGCGAGCGGCTGTTGACTGGTGTGCGTAAAGCTGGGCCTGCATAAGCCGTGCCTGAAGATCCATTCCTGACATTCCTCCTGTCTCAACCTTCCCGCTCAGGCACGCACGCTGATATAGCGCAGCGGCGTGGCATCTGTATCTTCGCTGGCTATGCTTAGCCATCCGCCCTGCGCATCCAGCGTGCTTCCCGGCAGCGCAGCCTGAATAGGATCCTGACCGCTTCCTGTGCTCGCGGTATTTCCCTGTTGTGACTGTCCTTGTTGGCTTCCACCCTCTGTTCCGCTTTGCGTTTCAGCCTGGCTGCCGGCAGCACCCTGGCTATCTGCTTTTTGCGCCACGTCGAGATGGCTCACCTTCACGGACTGTTCTGCCAGGTAATGGGAGAGCGACGGAAGCTGCGCTGCCATGGCGGCCTGCGTGTGGCTTGAACCGGTCAGGATCGCTGCCGCAACCTGTCCTTCAGGAGCCGAGCGCGTCGTCACCTCAAGCCATCCCAGCTTGGGATCTTCGAGGCCGACCGCGACCCGACCCGCCGAAGCGTGCAGCAGAGCAGGAGCGCTCGTTGACTGATCGAGCTTTTGGTACGGATTCGCGGTCACCGCTTCTGTCTCCGCCAGCGTCTTTCCTGCATGCGCACTGCCGAATGCTCCGGTCCCTGTCGCGGTACCCAAACTTGAGCCAGCTGCCGCCGATCCATTGAGAGAGGTACTCGCCTGGGAGTCCGTTGGGTGCAACAACGACGTGCCTGCGCTGTCGGTCGCGTGTGGCGCCGTTGAGGTTGCTATATGCACGCTCCCTGCAACCACCATCGCGGATGGGACGGCCCCGGTAACACGGGCGCCAGGTGTGCCCGCAGTATCGGACGAAACCTGCGACAAGCTGGCCGACGAAGCATTCGTGCCGTCACTCGCCGCTGTGAGACGTCCAACGGAAGCAGTTCCTGTTTGCACTCGACCGGAGACGCTCGATCCGGATTTCGCACTCGACGACGCCATCCCAGTCGCAGCAGCGCTTACCGGGAGGCTGGCTGCGAGCGTCGTCGCCGCCGGATTTGTTAGGGGATCAGCGCCTATGCTCACGGCCGTAGCAACCTGCGTAGACCCGCTTGATGCTGTGACCTCATTCGAAACTTTCTTATGTAAGTCCGACGTGGCCGCGGAAGAAGAAACCGACGAGGATTTGAGTGAAGAAGTCCGGACTGCCCCCGTGAGTGTCAGGGACTGAGAGGTCTTGTCTGTTCTCGTTTCTGCATTCGTTTCCGTACTCGCTGCTTTCCCTGAGCTCTCTGCATTGCCTGTCTTACCAACGACCTTTCCTGCCGGGGAAGAATCTTTTCCAGACTGCTCTGAGACGCGGCTTGAAAGTAGCATCGCCGCACTGCCGGACATAGCCGAGGAGCTGGCCGCTGTCGACGTCGACCCCGAGGACATCGCCACTGCCGATGCCGCAGGCGCAGTTGATTTGAATTCGCTTGCATCCGAAGTGATCGCGTCCTGCGCCATGTTGTCCGATCCCGAATAGGCTCCTCTCGACGCCGACAGCGCGGAGAGGTTACCGATCGCTGTGGTCTTCATTTCCACAGAGGCCGAAGCAGGGGCGGTCAGGCCAGCCGAAGACACAGCATCCGCTCCCTGCTTCGCCTTCAAGGATGCTGCGACAGACGTCGCGTCGTCTGCTGCTTGCAGAACATCTGCGGTGCCCGCTGCGGAACTATCCGCGGATACTTTTCCTGAATTCGAGTCGGAAGATGCCGCCTCGTCCTGCTCCTCTTTTGTCATCGTTCCAGCGGCAAGCGCCAACAAGGCCGCAAAGATGCCTGTCGCATCCTCTCCGCTTGTGGAGCCCGAAGCAGAACTCAGTAGTGAGCCCTTGACGGACATATCCTCCGCAGACGAGCTGACGGAACGAACAGAACTGGCGGCTGACGGCAAGTAAGGCCTCCGAGCGTGACAACACCAGAGGACTGCAAGCATGAGGCCAGCAAAGGTGGAAGAAAGAAGGCGTTTATGAATGAATTCTCAGAAATCAGGGCCAGAGATGTCCCGCTCAAGATGGCGCCAGCGAGCCATGACAAAGCTGTCGTCGAGCGAACGCTGTTCGCTTCTCTCTCGCTCACGGCTTGCCACCTCCTTCGCCGCATGCAGAAGAATTTCCGCCTGTAGGCGCTCACGCCGACGCGCCAGATACTGATCCCGGGCCGCTTCCATCATGGCAGCCGTCTCACGGACCCGGAGTTCGAGAAACTCAAGCTCCGGCTCGGCCATGGACGCGGCGTTTAACAGAAGAAAGCGCGTTTCGCCATGCTCTTTCTCTTCTTCTCCCCGGCCACGCAGCGGGGCCAGCGCCCGCGTTTCGAGCGATTGTTTTTCCTTGCGGGCGTATTCCTCTGCCTGCTCGGCCGCATGCAGAGCCCCGGCCCGCACCGCCAGTTCAGCCCGGGCCGCATCCTCAAGCAGAAGACGAAGGCGCATCAGCCGCTCGAGCAGACGGCTCACTCAGAATCTCCCTGCGAGAGCCATCAAAGAGGCCACAGCCTGTTCACGGCTCACATGCTCGCTCGCGCTTTGCACCAGGTAGGCACGCAACGCGTCACGGCAACGCACCGCCGCATCGAGCGCCGCATCGCTGCCGGTGCGATAGGCGCCAATGCGAATAAGGTCCTCGGAACGCGCATAGACAGCGAGCATGCGACGCGCCGCAGCAGCCGCTTCCCGATGCGAAGCCGTGGTCACTGCAGGCATCAGGCGGCTGATCGAGTCGAGAACCTCGATCGGCGGATACCATCCCTCGGAGGCCAGTGAGCGCGCAAGCACGACGTGGCCGTCGAGCAACGAGCGCACGGCGTCCACCAGCGGATCCTGCTGATCGTCCCCTTCCATCAGCACGGTGTAAAAGCCGGTGATACTGCCTCGTTCAAACTCGCCCGCCCGTTCAATGAGCCTCGCAAGGCGATGAAAGACCGAAGGCGTATACCCTTTCGCCGTCGGCGGCTCCCCGGCTGCAAGACCCACCTCGCGCGCGGCCATCGCGTAACGGGTGAGCGAGTCGATGACCAGCAGCACATGCCGGCCATGCGCGGCAAAATATTCGGCCACAGTGGTTGCGGCCAGCGCCGCCCGCATACGCAGGATCGGCGATTGGTCAGAGGTTGAAACCACCACCGCAGCACGCTTTCTTCCCTCTTCTCCCAGGCTCTCATCCAGAAACTCCCTTACCTCGCGACCTCGCTCGCCAACCAGGCCGACGACGATGATCTCCGCGTCGCTATGACGGGTCATCATGCCGATCAGCGTGCTCTTGCCAACGCCAGAGCCCCCGAAGATTCCGACTCTCTGCCCGCGCCCTACACTCAACAGTCCGTCGATCGCACGCACCCCGGTACCGATGGGCGTGCGAATGGGCACACGATCAAGAGCCTGCGGCAGCAGGCCATCGAGCGCACGCAGTTCGCAGGCTCCAAGCGTTGCCCCTGAGCCATCCATCGGCATACCCAGGGCGTCGAGAACCCGTCCGATCAGCCCATCCCCGACTTCGATCTGCGGCACACGACCCAGACCGCTGATCTCGTCGGCATAGCGGATACCCTCAGCCGGCCCTACCGTCATGCTCAACACATGATTGCCGCGAAAACCGATCACCTCGGCCAAGTGCCGTTCCCCTTCGGCGTCGACGATCTCGCAACACTCTCCAAGAGCGCAGGGTGGCCCTATCGATTCAACCGTCTGCGCCGAAGCTTCGCTGACGCGGCCTCGCCAGCGCAGCACCGGATTATGGCGCAGACGACCAAAGTATCCGGCCAACAGCCGGGGTGCAGCCGACAAGTCAGAGTCAGGCAATGGCAGCATCGGAGATCCGGCGTGACGAGCCTACACCATCGCGGCGGTCGAGCAGATCGAAGAATCCCCGCTCGATCTCCTCAAGCTGGGCCTTCACACCAAGATCAACGGAACCCACCTCGGCCACCAGACGGCACTCCCCGACATGCAGATGTTCGTCCGCAGTGACTGCGGGTTGCAGCGGAAGATTGCCCGTCAGGCGCAGCGTCTCCTCCCACAGCGGCTGGTCTGCCGCAGGCACCGCCAATTGCACCTCGGTCGATTCCGCCAGCCGCCCAAGCGCCACGCGTACTGCGCCACGCAGCAGCAGCGGATCCATCTGCGCTTCGCGATGAAGAATGCGAGCCGCAATGGCCAATGCCAGCTCGACGACCTCGCGCTCCACCGCGGCAAAGTAGCGGCTGCGCGCCGCCTCGAAATTAACCAACGCATCGCTCAGGCCGCCTGCAAGTCTCGCAAGAGCCTGCTGCCGCTCCTGCTCCACCCCATCACGCGCCATCCGGTAAGCCTCTTCGCGCACCGCCTCCCTGCGCCATCACATGCTGGGTACCCAGCATCTCGTGGAACTCCTCGACCACGGCTGCCGAGAGGTCCGGAGGGACATTGCGTGTCTGCGCGATCTCTTCTGTCAGACGCTGCACATCCTGCTCAGGCAGATTCTGCAGCACCACCTTGCCCAGCTCATCGCCCATCGCGATCACCAGGATCGCGGCCTTCTTTACTCCGGACATGCGACCCAGCTGCTGGCGAATCGCCGGACTGAGAGCGCCTGCGGACTGAGCCTCGGACTGCCCGGAACTCGAAGCAGAGCCCGGAGTCGAGCCGGAAGCGGCCCCTGGAGCTCCGCCCGGTACTGGTGATGCAGTTGCGAGCGCCGCCGTGCCTCCTGCCGCCATGCCCTGATCCTTTCCCTGCCTTTGTCCCTATCCGATCCCTGTCCAGCCTGTTTTCATTCCCGCCGCCTGCGCTCTTTCGGCGAGCGTCTTCTCAACGCAACCTCGCATGCTTCCACGCTTAACCGTCGGTATGGATCCAGCTCTGCAGAAGGCGCGTGCTCTGCTGTGGCTCCTTGCGCAGATGCTCGCTCACCGAGTCGTAGACGGCCTGGGCGTGTAGCCGCCGCTGGTCCATCGGCACATCAAGAGAGGGAACTTCTCCCGACGCCAGCATCGGAGCGCTACCCGCGGGAGCCGGCAGAGAGCGCGGCACGGCAATCGCTTCGACCTGTCGCATCACCGGACGGATGACGACGAGAAAGAGCACCACAGCGCAGAGCAGCAGCCCTCCGTAGCGGAAGAGCGGCGCGGCTTCTCCGGCGGTGTGCAGCAGGCGCTCGCCAAGCGGTGCAGGTGCAAGACCACTTTCGTCAAAGGGCAGGCTTTCGACGCTTACCAGGTCACCCCGCGTCGCATCGTAGCCGACAGCTGCCTTCACCAGATCGGTCAGCCGCTTCATCTCCTCGACTGAGCGTGGTTCCCAGCGCGCCTGTTTGCCACTGCCTATCTGCTGATAATTGATCAGCACGGCGGCATTGACGCGGCGCAGACGCCCGGGCCCTTCGGTGGTGTGCCGCACCTTCTTCGAAGCGGCATAGGTTTCGCTATCCTGCTTGGCTGATTCCACGCTGGCAGCAGAACTTGGATAGACGGGTGGCTGCGCGTTGGGAGCATTGCTCGCGGTTCCGGGCACACCGGTTGCGGTGGGAGCGGGATTAGCCTGCCTGTCCGATTTCTGGCTCGAAAGGGTAACCACGCTGCTCGGATCGTACGTTTCATCGACCTCGTCCGAGGTCGCGGTGTCGTAGTCAAGATCGACCGACGCATGCACATTGCCGACACCAGCCACCGGCTCGAGCGTGGCAATCAGCTTATCCGCCAGCGACTGCTCGAGAGCCGCCGTCTCGATGCTCGCGCTCTTCTTCCCTAACTGCCGGCCAGTACTGTCGACGAGGACAACATTCTCCGCACGCAGATCGTCGACCGAAGCAGCGACCAGATTGCGAATCGCCTCTGAGCTCTCCGTCGAAAGATCACGATGACGCAGCTTGAGCACGACCGAGGCCTTGGCTTCCCGTTGCTGGTCGGTGAAGAGAGAGTCATGAGGCAGAACAAGGTTGACCCGGGCGCTTTCGACGTCGGCCAATGTCCCGATGGTGTGCTCGAGTTCGCCCTCAAGCGCACGCTGATAGTTCACCTTCTCCTCGAACTCCGAGCCGATCCAGTTCGGCTTGTCGAAGAGATCGAAGCCCATGCGTCCGCTGCGAGGACCGCCCTTCGACGCAGTGAGCAGCCGCGCCTTATCGAGTGACTCGGCCGGCACCTGGAGCGTTCCACCATCCACCGCGTGGACAAGGATGCCGGCGCCGCTCAAGGTCGATGACATTTCGCGGGTATCTTCGGCATCGAGCCCGGAATAAAGCGTCCGCCAGTCCGTGCGCGTCGCATACCAGCCGATGGCGACCACACTGAGCAGAGCCAGCGCCGCAGCCGCTCCGAACCACATCCGCTGCCGCGATTCGAGCCTCTGCCAACCCTCAAGAAAGCGCCCGAGGGCAAGCGTAATTGCCGGCGCAGCCCTCTCGCGCATGGCCCGGGCGCCACCTGCCTGAGGCCCTTCGCCGGGGCGTCTTCCCGGCTGCATCCCGGATGCTCCCTCGGCCCGCGTCTCCGTCGGTGTCTCTCGTTCCGCCACTGCCCCTCATCCTCAACGATCGTTTATCGGCAAGTTCGTTCCACACGTTCAACGGTGCCAGATGGTGCCGTCGCGCATCAGAACTGCATCTGCATCAGCTGCTGATACGCAGCCACGGCCTTGTTACGCACTGCCAGAGTCATCTCAAAGGCCAGATTCGCTTTTTGCGTTGCGATCATCGCCTCGTGCACGTCCACGCCATCGCCTGCCATCAGCCCCTGCACCGTACTACTCGCCTGGCTCTCGAGTTGCTGCTCGCTCTCGAACGCCGTGCGCAGAAGATCGCTGAAAGGCAACTCGCCTCCACTCGCGCCGCCAGAAAGGCCGCTAGCGGGTGTTGCCGAGAAAGCCGGTGTTACGCCACTTCCGGCCACGGCATTGAGAAGAATCGGATTCATGGTTCCCTCATCTCTGCTGCACGAATTTCCTGCCGCACTACTTGAGAATGTCCAGCGAGGAGCTGATCATCGCCTTGGTTGCCTGCACAGCCGAGCTGTTGAGTCCGTAAGCGCGGTTCGCGCTCATCAGGTCCACCATCTCGGTCAGAGGATTGATGTCCGGATAAGAGACATAGCCATCCTTGTCCGCGTCGGGATGTTGCGGATCGTAGCGGCGCAGTCCCTTAGACTGATCGGGAACGACGGCGGCAATCGTCACTCCGCCGATCCGGCCCTCGGCCTCGGCCGAAAAGCCGTTTTCCGTGAAGGCATCGGCAAAGCTCGGCGCCTCGGACTCGAAGACCACATGCTGACGCCGGTAAGGTCCGCCTTGCGGCGTCTGTGTGGTTTCAGCATTGGCCATGTTCGCCGCCACGACCTCGGCCCGCAGCCGCTCGGCAGAGAGCGCCGATCCGCTCACATGCATGATTCCGAAGAGATTCATTTCCGGTTCTCCTCCCTGATCCCGGCCGCATCGACTTCATCTACTTGCTGTCTGCGTGGATGGCATCGAGAACGGTTGCATATTCGTTCTTGAGCAGCGAGACACCCATGCGAAACCTCAGCTGATCCTCGGCCATCTTCAGGCCTTCGCGATCCATCGAGACGTTATTGCCATCAGGCCGTTCGATCAGCCCATCGACACGCTCCACAGACGCATTGCGGCGCACCGTTGAGGGTTTTCCATGACTTTCATCGCGCCTTTCCCCGGCGATCTCCTCAAGCGAGGCTTCCATCTCCGCGGCAAAGTCGAGACCCACGGTCCTGTATCCAGGCGTGTCCACGTTGGCTACGTTCTGGGCTGTCAGTTTCATCTCCAGCCCTGTCAGATCCAGGTAGCGCTCGAGTTGCTCGCTCAGCAAAGTGGTCACATGCATGGCCGGTTCTCCTTCCGCTTCGCATATCTGCAAAAGGTGTTCCAAAGACGCACAGGAGTAGATTGAAAAACTCTCATGCCGATTCTTCGTCGTTGCCGAATTCGATCTCTGCAACCCCGATCTCCGCGCGCTCCTCGGCGAGGATCCAGGCTCTTTCAAGAACGTGTTCGAGCTCGCGCACGTTTCCTGGCCAGGAATAACCACGCAGTTGCTCGCGGGCCGCGAAAGACAGGCTCCTCGCCGCGCTGCGTTCAGCCAGCCGGGCGAGGAAGAACTCCGTAAGCCGATCGATATCGGCAACGCGTCCGGCAAGCGCAGGAGTGCGGATCGAGAAGACGGAAAGCCGGTGATAAAGATCGAGCCGGAAGCTCGCCTCCCTCGCCATTCGCGCCAACGGACGGTGGGTCGCCGCAACCAGCCGCACGTCTACTTTCACCGCCTCGTTGTCCCCGATGCGCTGCAGTTCCCCACTCTCGAGAAAGCGCAGCAGCTTGGCCTGAAGCGGCAAAGGCATCTCGCCAATCTCATCGAGAAAAAGTGTTCCGCCATGCGCTGCTTCGATCCTGCCCGTTCTCCCTTGCACCGCTCCCGTGAATGCGCCCCGGGTGTGCCCGAAGAGCTCGGCCTCGAGTAGCGATTCGGGAATAGCGGCGCAGTTGAGCACAGCAAATGGCCGTGAGGAACGAGGACTCAGCCGATGGAGAGCCCGCGCCACCAGTTCCTTGCCCGTGCCTGTCGGGCCCTGGATGAGCACCGGCGTCGGCCGCGGCGCAACCAGCCGGATACGCCGGCTCACCTCGAGCATGGCTGCATCCTCGCCGATGAACTCCGGCAGCCGTAGGCTGGCAACCGCAGATGGAATGTTCGCCGTCGACGGACGGAGCGAAGCGGAATTTTCAGGATGAAGGAGTGGAGCGTGCAGCGGCCTCGATATCTCCCTCGACGTTTCAATCACCGGGGCCGCGTTCCAGGCTGCGCCGTCACCATCCTGGCCGCGGCGCACGGCCAGCAGCACCTCGTTGCGGCGTGGACTCCGGCCACGGCCCGCGGCCTCGACATCGCCCAAGGCCACAACATCCATCTCGGCGAAGAGCCTCTGGCATTCGGCGAGAAATTCCGTCACCTCGAGATCCGGCAGCCAAGTATCGACAACCAGCGTCTCGGCGGATTCCGCATCGAGCATGCCCAGCGCTTCAGCGCCTCCCGAGGCCTCCCTCACTTGCCAGCGCAGGCTGGACAGCGTATCCCGCACCCGCTGGCGAAAGGAAAGATCGGAGCTGACCAGAACGGCCGTGCGTGCGCGCGGCGGCACCGACGGAGAGGATGTGCGGGGATGCGCGAGTTCCCGGGGATAGGGTGCTGAGAACATGAAGACCTCGATTTCTGATGTCTTACCGGAAGACGATCGCGATTCAGGCCTGCGAAGCCAGACCGATCGCGTAGCCCTGCCCGCGTACGGTCTCGATCAACGCCGGCTGACCGGTATCGTTCAGCTTCCGCCGCAGGTAGTTCACATACACATCGACTACGTTCGTGGTGCTCGCGCGCAGCTCCCATACGTGCTCCAGCAGCGCCGCCCGGGAGACGGCCTGGCCGCGGTTGAGAAGCAGATATTCGAGCAGCGCGAACTCCTTGTTCGTCAGAGCGACCGGGCGCCCCTCGCAAAGCACGCTGCGCTCCACGCGGTTTACTTCGAGCCCGCGCTGGCGAAGCACCAGCGCGGCGGCGCCGCGGCGACGCACGACCGCCCGGCAGCGTGCCCGAAGCTCGGCCATCGCAAAAGGCTTGGGCAAAAAATCGTCAGCTCCGAGTTCGAGAGCCTGTACCCGCACCTCGACACCGGACCGCGCCGTCAGAACCACCACGGGAGCATCCTCTCCTGTGCCGCGCAAGAACTTCAGGACCTCAAGGCCATCCCGCCGGGGCAGGTTCAGGTCGAGAATCGTCAGATCCGGAGCCGATGCCTGGAACAGCTCTACCGCTTCCTGCCCATCGGTCGCCACCATCACCACATGCCCTTCGCCGGCAAAGGATCGCTGCAGCAACGCCGCCAGGGCCCGATCTCCATCCACCACCAGAAGTCGCATCTCGTATTTCCTCGTGCCCCAATTTCGCGCAAAGAAGCGGGGCGAACAACAGGCAAAGCTATGCGAGAGCAGCCCATCATTCCTCTTTGGGACACAGGCGCCGCAAGTTCTAAAAGGAAACCAGACTCGCTTCGCAAAGCAGAAACCTCCTCATGCGCAGCGAGGGAGCGGCGAACGCGAGGCGCAAAAGAAAAAATCTCCGCAATTCGCTTTTTATTCGCTAAAATGTACGCATGGCTGTCACGCGTCGGCAAAAAGAGGTGCTGGACTTCATCACGGCGTTTGTTCAGCGCAACGGTTATTCTCCTTCGTTCGAGGAGATCGCCCAAGGGCTCGAGCTGCGCTCGCTGGCCACCGTGCACAAGCACGTCACCAATCTGCAGAACAAGGGATTGTTGCAGCGCGCGCACAACCGCAGCCGCTCGATCGATGTGCTACCGGCACGCCCTCCCAAAGCCCGTTCCGCCGAGCGCTTTCCCCTGCTAGGTCGCATTGCCGCCGGCCTGCCGATTGAGGCGGTCGAAAACCAGGATTCCATTGCGCTCACCGATGTCGTCGGCAACCGTGAAGTCTTTGCTCTCCAGGTACGCGGCGAGTCAATGCGCGATGAGCATATCGTCGACGGCGACTTTGTCTTTGTCGAACGCGGCAATGTCGCGCACGAAGGCGATATCGTGGTAGCGCTGGTGGGAGGGATGGAAACCACGCTTAAGCGGTACTACGTCGAGGGTTCGACGATCCGCCTGCAGCCCTCAAATACCGAAATGGACCCGATCTACGTTCCCGCTGCCCAGGTGGCAATCCAGGGGCGCGTGGTCGGCATGCTGCGGCGCTACTAACAACAGCGCACGCAGAGCAGATGGAGTGCAGCGAAAAGCCCGGCGGATGCCGGGCTTTTTCAGGTCAGTGCGCGCCTGCCGGAGCTTTCTTGCCCGGCACGACCTTGCGGAAGAGCCACACCAGCGCCACGCAGCCGAAGCACAACAATGCCATCCAGCGGAAGACATCGACGAAAGACCACAGCTGCGCCTGCTGCCCAAGTTCGGTGTAGAGCCGGCTCGAGGCCGCGCCTTGCGCATTCGCCGGATTCGTCATGTGCCCGAGATAATTCTTGAGCGCCGTCGTCTGCTGCTCGAACCATGTGCCCGATCGCGGAATGTAATTGGCGATTTCATTCTGGTGCGCATCCGTACGCCGTGTCAGCAATGTCTGCGCGACAGAAATTCCAATGGATCCGCCGATGTTACGCAGGAGGTTGAAGATACCGCTGGCCGAACCGATCTGATCATTCCGCAGCGTGCCGTAAGCCTGCGTGGTAATCGGCACGAAGACGAAGCTCAGCGCAAACCCGGTGACGACGATGGGCAGCAGCAGCGTGGTCGGCCCGATATCCAGCGTGAGGTTGCCGAAGAACAGCGACATGACGCCGAAGGTGATGAAGCCGAAACTCAGCAGGTAGCGCGCATCGATCTTGCCGCCCAGGTAGCCGATCACCGGCATGCCGAGAATCGACCCTATGCCGCGCGGTCCTACGACCAGCCCAGCGGTGAACGCAGTGTAACCAAGCAGATCCTGATAAAAGAGCGGCAGGACCGTAATCATGGAGTAAATGCACAGGCCGAACATCGCAATCAGCAGGCAGCCGATGGCGAAGTTCCAGTTCTTGAGCGTCTTCAGGTTGACCAGCGGCGACTTCGAGCGCCACGAATGCCAGATGAACCAGATGAACGAGGTCACGAGGAAGAAGGTCGCCCAGCGGATCCACAGAGCACCGAACCAGTCGTCCTCCTGGCCCTTGTCGAGGATGACCTGCAGGCAGCCGGTCCAGATCGCCAGCAGACCGAAGCCCAGGTTGTCGAACCTGCCGGCCTTGGCATTCTTGATGTACGGCGGATCATGCACGAACCGGCTGATCATGAAGACCGCCAGCGCACCCACCGGGATATTGATGTAGAAGGCGTAACGCCAGCTGTATGTATCGGTTAGCCAGCCACCCAGGGTGGGACCGAGTACCGGGGCCACGACCACGCCGAAGGCAAACACGGTCATGGCGATGCCACGCTTCTGCGGCGGGAAGCTTTCGAGAAGGATGGCCTGCGAGAGTGGCTGGAGGGCGCCGCCGCCGGCTCCCTGGATGACGCGAGCCAGCAACATGATGCCGAGCGTAGGAGCCGCGCCGCAGAAGAATGACGAAACCGTGAAGATGACCACGCAGGTCAGCAGGAACCGCTTACGTCCGAAGCGCAGCGAGAACCAGTTGCTGGCCGGAAGGATCACGGCATTGGCGACCAGGTAACTGGTCAGCACCCAGGTGGCTTCATCGTTCGAGGCCGAAAGAGACCCGGCGATATACGGCAGCGCCACCGAGGCGATGGCCGTATCCAGGACCTCCATAAAGGTGGCCAGCATCACCGAAACAGCGATAAGCCAGGGGTTTACCCCGGCATTCTGCGCCTGCTGACTACGTTCGTCTGCCATGTTCCTGCTTCTGATTGAAAATCGCGTGCCGGTCTGTGGCTAATGAAGGTCGCGAAGACGGCATTTCCGAACCGCAGGGCCAGCCAACAAACAGATATGCCTCAATTGGATACGCGAGTAGGGGCGGAAGATGCAGAGTCCGGCCTGCCGGTCGGGAACAGGCAAAACCTCCTGCATCCCGGATGGCAGAGACCGCATCAGATAGATTGACAATAACTCACTCAAGTGCGAATGTAGTGCTTGACGCGAGTCGTCAACAGTTGAGGAGCAGCCAAATGGCAAAGATTATCGGTATCGATTTAGGCACCACGAACTCCTGCGTCGCGGTGATGGAAGGCGGCGAGCCCAAGGTTATCGCCAACGAGGAAGGTGGTCGCACCACCCCCTCGATCGTAGCCTTCACCAAGAGCGGTGAGCGTCTCGTGGGCCAGGTGGCCAAGCGTCAGGCCATCACCAACCCCCAGAACACCATTTATTCCGTCAAGCGCTTCATGGGCCGCCGCGCCAATGAAGTCAACGACGAGATGAAGATGGTCCCCTACAAGGTCAAGCAGCAGGGCGATCACGTCGTCGTCGAGGCTCAGGGCAAGGACTACACCCCGCCCGAGATCTCCGCCATGATCCTGCAGAAGCTGAAGAAGGCGGCGGAAGACTATCTCGGCACGACCGTTACCGAGGCCGTCATCACCGTGCCTGCGTACTTTAACGATGCGCAGCGCCAGGCGACCAAGGACGCCGGCCGCATTGCCGGTCTGGACGTCAAGCGTATCGTCAACGAGCCGACGGCAGCCGCGTTGGCCTATGGTCTCGACAAGAAGAAGGAAGAGACCATCGCCGTGTACGACTTCGGCGGCGGCACCTTCGATATCTCGATCCTCGAAGTCGGTGAAGGCGTCATCGAAGTGAAGTCGACCAATGGTGACACCCACCTGGGCGGCGACAACATCGATCAGGCGATCGTGGATTGGCTCATCGCCGAATTCAAGGCGGAAGAGGGTCTCGACCTCGGCGCAAAGGGCAATGAAATGGCCCTGCAGCGTCTGAAGGATGCGGCCGAGCGCGCCAAGATCGAGCTCTCGACGGCAATCGAAACCGAGATCAACCTGCCCTTCATCACGGCGGATGCGACCGGCCCGAAGCATCTTGTGAAGAAGCTGACCCGCGCCAAGCTGGAGCAGCTGGTCGAAGGCATCCTGCAGCGCTCGATCGAGCCCTGCAAGAAGGCCATGATCGATGCCGGCGTGGACGCGAGCAAGATCGATGAAGTTGTGCTCGTCGGCGGCCAGACACGTATGCCGCGTATTCAGCAGATCGTGAAAGAGCTCTTCGGCAAGGAGCCCCATAAGGGCGTAAACCCGGACGAAGTCGTTGCCATTGGCGCGGCGGTTCAGGCCGGAGTTCTGGCTGGTGAGGTCAAGGATCTTCTGCTGCTCGACGTGACCCCGCTGACGCTCTCGATCGAGACGCTGGGCGGCGTGGCGACAGCGATGATCCCGCGCAACACGACCATCCCGACGAAGAAGACCGAAACCTTCTCGACGGCAGCTGACAGCCAGACGGAAGTGGAAGTCCACGTCCTGCAGGGCGAGCGTCCGATGGCCGCACAGAATCGCACGCTGGCGAAGTTCAAGCTGAGCGGCATTCCTCCGGCTCCGCGCGGCGTGCCGCAGATCGAGGTCACCTTCGACATCGACGCGAACGGCATCCTGAACGTCTGGGCCAAGGACAATGCGACCGGCAAGGATCAGAAGGTGACCATCACCTCCTCGTCGGGCCTGAGCAAGGAAGAAGTTGAGCGCATGGCGAAGGAAGCCGAAGCTCACTCGTCCGAGGACAAGGCGAAGCGTGAGGAGATCGAGGCTCGCAACCAGCTCGACGGTCTCGTCTACAACATCGAGAAGATGCTGAAGGACAACGGCGACAAGGTCTCCGGCGTGGAGAAGGCCGAGGTGGAATCCGCCCTGGCCGACGCGAAGAAGACTCTGGAAGG
This sequence comes from Silvibacterium sp., assembly GCF_047605705.1. Taxonomy (NCBI): domain Bacteria; kingdom Pseudomonadati; phylum Acidobacteriota; class Terriglobia; order Terriglobales; family Acidobacteriaceae; genus Silvibacterium; species Silvibacterium sp. Next base: position 46,089 of record NZ_JASGFD010000004.1, read on the forward strand.
TCAGCCGGATGCGGCGGCAATGAACGCCGAGCGCGAGAAGCTGACTGCCGCTTCGCACAAGCTGGCCGAGGCGATGTACAAGGCCGGTGCAACACCGGGAGCCCCGACCGACGGCGCCGCGGCGGCCTCTGGCACGACCGAGGAAGCCAAGAAGGACGAAGGTGTTATCGACGCCGAGTACGTGGACGTCGAAGAGAAGAAGTAAGCGCGCAGCCAGCTGCGTTTGCATTACCGAGGGGCTGCTCCGTAAAGGGCCGCCCCTCATTTTTTAGCCAGACTTTCGGCGAAGGAGTGCAATGACGGAAGCGAACACGGTATCGAGCATGGTTTGGAAGTGCGAACAGATTCGCGCGGGCCAGGTGTACAACCGGGTAATGTTCGACACGAAGGAAGAGGCCGAGCAATTCCGCGTACAGATGAACAAGGCAGAGCCTGATCTCTTCTGGCGCGTGGAAGCGGTGGAAGCGCGCATGGTGTGGAACTAAGCTTGCGCCCCCGCCCAGTGCCGACAACAGGCTTGAGCGGCACCGCCGGGCCAGTGCGCTCCCTTTGGTCGCTTTGGCTGGAATCACAGAGCTTTTGAGATGTTCGAATACCGGAACTCAAGAACGGAGATCGATGCCCGAAGGAAACGAGATCCATCGCTTTGCCAAGCAGCACGCCGCCGCGCTCGCCGGTCATCGCCTGCATGTGGATTCTCCCAACGGAGGCTTCCCCGACGCGACCGTGCTCGACGGACGCACGCTGAAGTCGGTCGAGGCGTATGGCAAGCATCTGGGGTATGTCTTCGGCAAAGACCTGATCGTGCATGTGCATCTCGGCATGTACGGCGACTTCTGGGAAGGCCAGATGCCGCTGCCTCCTGAGAAGGGCGCGCTGCGGCTGCGCATGTGGAACAAGACAGATTGGATCGAGTTGCGTGGAGCGACCGACTGCTCGATCTTCGACGAGGAGAAGTGGGCTGCGCTGCTGGCGCGGCTGGGCGCAGACCCGTTGCGGGATGATGCCGACCCGGATCCGGCCTTCGCCGTCATCCGCAAGCGTAAGACCGCCATCGGCCTGTTGCTGATGGACCAGCGCATCTTCTCCGGAATCGGCAACATCTTTCGTGCGGAGTTGCTCTATCGTGCGCGGATCGATCCAATGCGGCCGGGCAAGGACGTATCGCTCGCCGAGCTGCGGTCGATATGGAAAGACGCCTGCAAGCTGATGCCCGAAGCGATGGAAGACCGCCGCATCGTGACGACGCGGCCGAAGGATCGTCCTCATGCGCGGCGCCCGGTGCAGGATGAGGAAGTGCATTACGTTTACCGCCGCCACAACAAGCCGTGCTTTGTGTGTGGTGCGACAATCAAAAGGCAGGAGATGGGCGGACGCACCGTGTACTGGTGCCCCCAGTGCCAGGCGAATTAAGCCCGAGAAGGCCTGAGACGTCATCCTGCCGGAAAGTTTGAGAAGAGCTGACCAACGATGCCATCGACTCAAAACAAGGACTACTACGCCATCCTTGGCGTGAAAAAGACAGCGACAGCGGATGAGATTCGCAAAGCCTTCCGCAAGCTCGCACGCAAGTATCATCCGGACGTAAACCCCGGCGACAAGAAGGCCGAGGAGAAGTTCAAGGAGATTTCGGAAGCCAACGACATTCTGAGCGACGAGAAGAAGCGGAAGGTTTTCGACCAGTTCGGCTTCTACTCTGACCAGATCGACCCGGCTACGGCAGAGGCTGCGGCGCGCGGCGCCTATGGTCCCGGCTACGGCCAGGGAGGCCCAGGACGCGGCGGCCAGGAAGTGCCGTTCGACTTCGGCGGCTTCGACTTCTCGGACTTTGCCAACCAGCAGGGCGCGGCCGGGCAGCAGCAGGGCGGCTCGAGCTGGGGCGGCTTCAAGGACATCTTCTCCGGCATCTTCAATCAGGGCCAGGGCGGAAGGCAGCAGGAAGGTCCGCAGGGCGGCAGCGACCTCGAATACCAGGTGCAGGTGGATTTCTGGACGGCGATCCGCGGTGGCACCACGAAGCTGCAGGTGCAGCGGCAGGAGATCTGCCCAACGTGCAAGGGCAAGGCTTCGACCGGCGGCGCGCACACCTGCCCGGAATGCCATGGCTCCGGCCAGGTCACACAGATGGGCGGACGGATGAAGTTCAACATCCAGTGCCCGCGCTGCGGCGGCTCCGGCAAAGTGCGCAACGCCTGCGGCACCTGCCACGGACAGGGCACGGTGACGCGGACCGAGACCATCGAGTTCCGCATCAAGGCAGGCACGCGCGACGGACAACGCATCCGGCTGGCCGGCAAGGGCAATGCCGGAGTACACGGCGGCGTGCCCGGCGACCTTTACCTGAACATCCGCGTGGGCACGCATCCGGTCTATACGCGTCAGGGCGACGACATCCAGATCACGATCCCGGTGACCGTAGCGGAAGCAGCGCTGGGCGCGAAGATCGAAGTTCCCACGATTGATGGGCGCGCACTGCTGAAAGTTCCGCCAGGCACGCAGAGCGGGCAGAAGCTGCGCATGGGCGAACGCGGTGTTCCCTCGGCCTCCCATGCGGGCGTACGCGGCAACCAGATTGTCACCATCGAAGTTGCGGTACCCAAGGTACAGGACGAGCGCTCGAAGGAGATCCTTCGCGAGCTGGCGCGCCTCAACCCCGAAGATCCGCGCGAAGAACTCTGGACGAAGGTATAGCCTCGTTCAGGGAGAGATAACAGAGACGGCGATGATAGAGCCAGCGCAGACAGAAACCGACGAAGTCGTACGCGACGACGCCAACGAGCTGCTGAACGCCGCCGTCTCCTACGGCAAGCGCATGTTGCGCAAATATGGCGAGTTTGGGCCCTTCGGCTTTCGTCTGAACGAAGAAGGCAAGGCCGTGATGGAGAGCATCGCGCAGCATCACATGCCGCCGGATGCTTCCCTGCTCCACGGCCTGCTGCGCCAGCAGCTTCTCGAGCGGGCACAGCGCGGCAAGCTGCCGGCTGCGGCCATGGCCTCGAATGTCACCATGGGGCAACCTTCAGGCGAGGGCTACCGCGACGCCATCATGGTGGAAATCGAGCACCGCAAGGGGTATGTGATCAAGGCGTTTGTCCCGTATAAGATCACCGGAGGGCAGTTTTTCGGATTCTTTCCCCGCGTGGTGCGCTTTGGAGCGATCCGCACGCAACCATCGGAAGCCCAGTTGTTTACTCCCTGAGGAAGGTCATGCCGACCAAACGCAAGTCCAAAGGCGCATACATGATCTCGGCCGTCGCCGAGATGTACGGCATTCATCCCCAGACGCTTCGCCTCTACGAGCGGGAAGGCCTGCTGAAGCCCTCGCGCAGCGACGGCAATACGCGCATGTACACCGACGAGGACCTGGAGCGGCTGGAGTTCATCCTGAACCTGGCGCGCGACCTGGGCGTAAATATCGCCGGGATCGCGATCATCCTGCAGATGCGCGAGCGCATGGAAGAGATGAACCGCCAGATGCAGGGCTTTGTGGACTACGTACGGTCGGAGATGGTTTCCCGCATGCAAGGGATGAATCAGCCCGCAGCTTCGGCCATGGTGCCGCTGCGCCGGCCCGCGGTACGGCCGGTAGTGGTGATTCCGAAGCCTAGGACGAAGCGGTAAGTGCCGTTTTTCGAGTCAATTACGATATCTCAGCGCAACTTTCGCGCCGCTGCGCTAGTCTATTAGTGTGCTCGATCGCCATGGGGACTCTGCAACCCGGGCACCTTCACCAACTCATGATGAAACTTCTGCTTGGCCTTAGCCTGTTGGGCCTGCTGAGCTCCACGGTGTTCAGCATTCTGGTTTTTCTGGCCGCGCAACGTTTTACGCGGCGCCGTCGCGCTGTCCCAGGGAATGCCTCCCTGCCGTTTGCACCACCGGTCTCGCTTTTCAAGCCGCTGCACGGCTACGAACCGGGCCTGGAAGAACACCTCGAAAGCTTCTTCCGGCAGGACTACCCCGAATACGAAATCCTCTTCGGAGCACGCGTCGCCAATGATCCCGGCCTGGAAGCCGCCCGCCGCGTCGCATCCCGCTACCCGTATATTCCCGTTCGCTTTGTGCTCACCGGCGAGCCCTGGTACATCAACGCCAAGGTGTGCACGCTCGAACTGATGGAGCGCGTGGCCACGCATGACATCTTCATCGTCAGTGACAGCGATGTACGCGTAACGCAGAATTATCTTCGCGAAGTCGTTGCTCCTTTTGCCGACAAGAAGGTCGGCGCGGTGACATGCCTTTATCGCGGCATCGGCACCGGCCTCTGGTCGCATCTTGAAGCAGCCGGCATGTCAGTGGAAATGACGGCAGGCGTGCTTGTAGCCAACATGATGGAAGGCATGCAGTTCACGCTGGGTCCCACAATGGCCGCGCGGCGCATCTGCATGCGTGAGATGGGAGGCTTCGGCGCTCTCGGCTCCTACTGCGCAGACGACTTCGTACTCGGCAACCGCATCCACAACAATGGGCATACGGTGGTGCTCTCCTCACATGTGATCGACCACATCGTGCTCAATGAGGATTTTGTGGATTCGCAAAAGCATCAGGTCCGCTGGATGAAGTCGACGCGCTTCTCGCGCCCGAAGGGGCACTTCGGCACCTGCCTGACCTTCAGCGTGCCCTTCGGCATTCTAGGAGCTGTGGCTGCTCTTGGCATGCACCTCCCGCTCCTGGCGCTTATTCTGCTGGGCTACAGCCTGCTGAGCCGCATCGCGATGGCCGCGATGCTCAGCCGCAATGTCGTCCACGAAACGACTTGGCTGCGCACAGCGCTGATCTTCCCTTTCCGCGATCTGCTGGGATTTTTCTACTGGGCCGCGAGCTATGCGGGCAGCACCATCGTCTGGAGAAATCAGAACTACACATTGACTACCGATGGCCTCATGCTTCCAGCCGAAGCCGAGGACGATTCGAAGAGCGCTCCGGCGTTCACCTCCTGAGCGGGTCTGAGGCCCGCTTCGCAACCGCCAGTCCGGCCGGCCGCGCGCCCGCCGTCGACCCTGGCAAGCACGGATTGCCCATGTCTAAGAGAACGAACATCTGCGGCGCGCCACTCTCGCGCAATGCCGCCCCGCTGGTAAATCTTCTTTCTGCGAGTGTCGCCCGATGAGCGCCGGCAGAACCGCAGTCATCATCGGAGCCGGACCCGCCGGACTCACCGCCGCGCTCGAGTTCCTGCGCCGCAGCGATATCCGCCCCATCGTGCTCGAGGCGAGCCACCGCATCGGCGGCATCTCCTGCACGATCGAGTACAAGGGCAACCGCATGGATATTGGCGGCCACCGCTTCTTCTCGAAGGTGGACCGCGTGATGGACTGGTGGACGGAACTGATGCCGATCGTCGCCGATGAGAACGGCGATGGCGCGCATACTGTCAGCTACCAGAACAGGACGACAACCGTAAATGCGAAGACCGCCAGCGAAGACGAAGACCTCGTGATGCTGGTGCGTCCGCGTAAGAGCCGCATTTACTTCCTCCGCGGCTTCTTCGATTACCCAATCACATTGAGCGCAGGCACTCTGACGCGGCTGGGCGCGGTGAGAACCATCAAGATCGGCGTCAGCTATCTGCTTGCGCGTATTTTCCCGCGCAAAGAAGAGAAGACACTCGAAGATTTCCTCATCAACCGCTTCGGCAAAGAGCTGTACAAGACCTTCTTCCAGTCCTATACGGAAAAAGTCTGGGGTGTGCCTTGCGATCAGATCAGCGCGGCCTGGGGCGCACAGCGCATCAAGGGGCTCTCCCTGCGCACCGCCGTTGTGCACTTCTTCAAGAAGGCCTTCAGCCGCAAAAAAAGGTCGAGCGACATCGCACAGAAGGACACCGAGACCTCTCTGATCGAGAAGTTTCTCTATCCCAAGCTCGGCCCTGGCCAACTGTGGGAACACGTGGCTGACGAAGTGGTTCGCATGGGCGGCGAGGTTCGCATGCATACCCGCGCAGAGCGCCTCTTCACGGATGGCAACCGCGTCACGTCAGTTGAGGTCCGCTATGAGAACGGCGAGCGCGAGGTCATCCCAGCGGACTTCGTCTTCTCGACCATGCCAATCCGCGAACTGATTCACTGCCTGGATGCGCCTGTTCCGGCAAAGATAAAGGAAGTAGCCGATGGCCTGATCTACCGCGACTTCATCACGGTGGGGCTGCTCGTGAACAAGTTAACTGTCACGGAGCCGGACGGCTCGCCGCTGAAGGACACCTGGATCTATATCCAGGAGCCGGATGTGACCCTGGGCAGGCTGCAGATCTTCAATAACTGGAGTCCGTACATGGTTGCCGACCCGACGAAGGTATGGATCGGGCTCGAGTACTTCTGCTACGACACGGACCCGATGTGGCACATGGAGAATGACGAGATAGCGCGCTACGCGATCGCCGAAGTGGAGAAGATCGGCATTCTCAAGGCTGCGGATGTGCTCGACGCACATGTGGTGCGCGTGCCGAAGACCTATCCAGCATATTTCGGCACCTACGATCGATTCGACGAGATTATCGATTACACCTCGACATTCGAGAATCTCTTTCTGGTCGGGCGTAACGGCATGCACAAGTACAACAACCAGGACCACTCCATGCTGACCGCGATGACTGCGGTGGACAACATCACGGCCGGCAACCTGGATAAGGATCCGCTCTGGAAAATCAATACCGAGCAGGAATATCACGAAGAGAAAAACGGTTCGGACAAGCAGTAGACTTGTCAGAACCTTGCAATAGAAACGCCTGCGCTGAGCGCAGGCGTTTTCACTTCAGGCAGAAACTCCGTTATTCCCACTGCGACGCGTGACGCCGCAACCACCAGCACGGCGGCGCGCCATGCGGAAACAGCGCCCGAGCGCAATCTACTGGCTGCGTGCCCATATAGTCGTATTCCGCCTTGCTGCCCTTCAATGGGGTTTCGAGGAACTGCTTCACTTCGACGGAATCATATCCGCGGCCACGCGCAGATTCAACGCGGAAGACGGCAAAATCCGCGACATACGCGACAACAAATACGACCACCAAAGCCCGCACCGTCAGCCACAGCAGCTTCTTCATCGTGCCTCCGCGGATGAACTAGCGAGCCCTCACCGGAAGATGTGCAAGCACGTCTCCGGGTTCCGGCCGCACGCGATAGTCGGCATGCGCCTCGGCGTAGAGCACGGTGCCATCCATATCGACGACATACGTGGCGGGCAAAGGCAAACGCCAGCTCTCTTCTCCATTGACGAAGGGGATGTTTACGAGGACGCTGCGATAGTACTGCCGTTGAAACTCGGGCACGGTATACGCCAGGCCGAACTGCTCAGCCAAGCGGCACTCTTCATCGCGCAGCATGGGAAACGGGATGTCATGCTGCCCCTGCGTGAAGTCGCTCTGCCGCGTGGTCTGCGGCGAGATCGCCACCGTAAGGCCGCCACGCTCGCGCACGATGGGATAAAGATCGCGCCAGGCTTCCAGCTCCGTTACGCAGTAGGGGCACCAGCGTCCGCGAAAAAAATCGATGACCAGAGGCCCAAGAGCCAACAGGTCTGACGAGCTTACGCGACGACCGCTCGCATCCGGCAGGGAGAATTCCGGGATTTTCGCGCCCACCCCAAGAATCTTCTGCTCGATGCCGGTCGCGAACAGCTCTTCTACCGCGCGCTCTCCAATAGCCAGCCGTTCAGGCTGCACCAGTGTGCGAGTCTGCGCGGTGATTTCATCGAGCTGGTCCTGGAGATGGGGCATCCGCGCTTACCTGCCCATCCCGCCGCGCATGCCACCGAGCATACCCATGGCGCGCCGCTGCAGCATGCCGCCCTTACCCACGTTCTTGAACATCTTGCGCATCTGCGCGTACTGGCGCAGTAACTGGTTCACTTCCTGCACAGATGTACCCGAGCCCGAAGCAATGCGCTTGCGGCGGCTTCCGGAGATGATCTCGTGGTTGTTGCGCTCATGCTGCGTCATGGAGTTGATAATCGCCTCTACGCGCGTGAACTGCTTCTCGTCCACCTGGTCGGCCATCTGCTGCATGCCGGCGAAGGGACCGACCGAGGGCAGCATCTTCATGATGCTCTGCAGCGAGCCGAGCTTGCGGATCTGGCGAAGCTGATCGCGGAAATCCTCGAGCGAAAAACCGTCACCGCTGAGCGCCTTCTTGGCAAACTCCTCGGATTTCTTCTTATCGAGCGTGGCTTCCGCCTTCTCGATGAGCGTCATAATGTCGCCCATGCCGAGAATACGGCTCACAATGCGGTCCGGATGGAAGGGCTCGAAGGCGTCCGGCTTTTCGCCGAGACCGATGAACTTCACCGGCTGGCCGGTCACGTGACGAATCGAAAGCGCAGCGCCACCGCGTGCATCACCGTCCATCTTGGTGAGCACAACGCCAGTAAGCGCGAGGCGCTTGTGGAACTCTTCGGCGGACTTCACAGCATCCTGGCCAGTCATGGCATCGGCGACGAAGAGGATCTCCTGCGGCGAGAGCAGCGACTTGAGCATCGCCATCTCGTCCATCAGGTCGGCATCGATGTGCAGGCGGCCCGCCGTATCGACGATGAGCGTGTCGCAACCGCTGATGACGGCCTCACGACGCGCTTCCTTGGCAAGGCGCTCGACCAGCGGCGTGCCGGCTTCTTCACCCTTGGTATCGCCTTCGTAGATCTTCGCCTTGATAGAGTTCGCGACAACCTTGAGCTGCTCCCGCGCCGCGGGACGATAGACGTCGACCGAGACAAGCATGGGGCGGTGACCGCCCTTCTGCAGCCACGCTGCCAACTTGCCCGAGGTTGTCGTCTTACCGGAACCCTGCAGGCCGGCCATAAGGATGACCGTGGGCGGGCGCGAGGAGAACTGGAAACGCGCGGTGTCCTTGCCCAGCAGCGCAACCAGTTCGTCGCGAACAACCTTGATGACCTGCTCGGTCGGCGACAGCGCCGTCATGACTTCCTGGCCAACGGCTTTTTCGCGGATGTGCTCGATCAGCTCCTTGACGACGTTCAGGTTGACGTCGGCTTCGAGCAGAGCCACGCGGATTTCGCGCAGCGCCTCCTGAATGTTCTCTTCAGTGATGGTGCCCTGGCCGCGCAGATTTTTGAATGCGCGCTGCAGTTTTTCGGAAAGATTCTCAAACATGGCTCATTCAGCAGTTTATCAGCCAGTCCGGCCCTCGAAGCGATTCGCATCGAGGGCTCAAATTTGAGATGCGACAAAGCACCTGCGGTGTGGAAAAACGGGTGCACCCCGGCGCTCACTCCTGCGCCTTACGGCAAACAGGAGATCGGCTAAAACCCCTATAAACAAAGGAGAATATGGGTTATTTCCAGCACATTTGCGAAGTGACAAAGCAGTACACGGGGCACGGTTTGACCTGAGTACCCCCAATTGTTACTATCAGATTGCGGGGTGGAGCAGTCCGGTAGCTCGTTGGGCTCATAACCCAAAGGTCGCAGGTTCAAATCCTGCCCCCGCAACCAAAGAGACGCTGAATCAAAAGCACTTCCAAGTCCCGAGCTTGGAAGTTTTTGTTTTAGAGGGTAGTTAAGAGGGCAGAATTCTCGATTGCCTTCTCCTCATCCCCTTCCTGCTCCTTCGCAGCGACCGCCTGAGCAATCTCCGCGCCGAGCTTCCTTGCGGCTTCCTCATTCGCCGACCAGTCGAGGGCATGGCCGTAAACGTCGAGGGTAAAGCTACCCGTGAGCGCATGGCCTATCCGCTCCTGGATCGTCTTCAGCGGCACCCGCAGCCAATCCATGATCGAGACATTGAATTGGCGAAAGGCATGGTACCCAGCCTTCTCCAGCTCCAGCGTCTTGAGGATGGGTGCGAACCTCCGCTTCCGCTCAATGTTCATATCCAGAGGGTTGCCAGTTCTGACCGTGAACAGGAAGGAATGCCCTGCCGCCTTTTGCCGCCCGATCTGTTTCCAGACTAGTTCGGCGAGCTGCGGGGGAGATAGCAATCTTCCGCACGGCACTCTGCGTCTTAGGGGCCTGCTCCACTACCGTACTTTCCAGCGGCCTCCCACCGCTCATCGTGCAGCGGCAGTCTCTTACCGTTCGGTGTCTTACCGTCTTCGAAACACCAAACACCCGCACCAGACCCGCACTTCGAGCATCTCGTCCAATTCATTTAGGTGAGTCGCTTATCCGCCGTCGCTTTACGGTCTACTGGATGGTTCACTTCATGAACAGGTGCTCTTTCGTCGGCTCGAACAATAGATGATTGTCGCGGTAATCAACGCGTACTCCGATTAGAACAAGCCCTGCAATTGCAAAGGCATCTTCGAGCGTGGGTAGGATTTGTTCTGGAGTGTGAATCATTATGCCCACGGCTCCGAATGCCTCAGCGTAGCGGATGACATCGACCGGACCAAAGTCCACGCCTGACTTGCGGTCGTATTTTGCTTCTTCCTGCACTGCAACCATGTCACATTTACCATCGATCCACACCATGTGAGCAAGATTCAATTAGGCGCACTGCAGTTTCCAACTCCATAGAGAAGAAGAGGAAACGGCCGTCGCCGGAGATCGAGAGCGTCTTCTCGTGAGAACGTATAAGGCACGCTGCAATGCCCAGGGGAGAGCAACCCCGAGGGTCTGCTGGCCATTGCTGATAAGAATTTGCCGAGCACGGAAGCTGAAAAGATAATGAGCAATCCATAAATGGAACGAACCTATATCAAGGCAAAGCGTTACATCATCAGTCATCCAGTGTTGTGACTTCGCCACGATGCGCAGAGGGTGATCGGGGTCTGAGTATGTTTGTAAGCCTCGTCGAGTCTCCCTGCACTCTTCTTCGCAAGTACATTGAGAAAGCGATCTACGTCATCCGCAAGCACCACCGGGGGAATGAAGCTGGCCAGCGCGGTCAACGATGCAGCGATGTCCCCGAGTATCTTCACAGCCGGCTGATAGTAGTTGTCGATGTTGGCAGGCACGCTATCGACATGAATGATCTTCGCGTGATTCCAGATCGATGGATCGTACTCGACTGGGTCATAGCCGATGGTAAGGATGAGATCAGCAGCAGCGAACAATTCATCGACAGGTGAATTATTTGCCCAACACGCCCGGCGAAGCGTCGGAAGAGATCACCTAATACCGCTCCGGCAGCTTGGAACGTTCCCACCAAAGGTATGCCACTCTTTTGCAGGAAGGCCCGGATGGCCTTCGCGTTATCGGGCTTACTGGCCAGCACCCCAAGCAACACGACGGGCCGGACTGCGCTATGAATGAAAGCTGCGGCTGTCCATAGTGATTCCTCATCCCCCGCGCCATATCGAGGTGTGCGCCTTCCGACGAGCGCGGTAGAGGCCGCTTCGGTTTCCATTATGTCCTTGGGAAGATTCACAAAGGCGGCACCGGCCCGCCAGACTCAGCGGACCGAAAGGCGTTCGCCATGACTTCACCGATCATCTCTGGCGAACTGATCTCAGCGCAGAACTTCGTCACCGGCTTCAGTACGTTTACGGCATGCAGGGTTTGATGAATCAGGCTGAAACTCTGAGATGTGGGTACCGATCCCCCGAGAGTCACGACTGGATCGCCTTCACTGGTCGCGGAGGCTAGGCCCGTCGTGAGATTGCTCACGCCGGGACCGGATGTCCTGATCGCAACACCTGCTTTCCCCGTCAGACGCCCAATCCCGCCCGCGATGAATGCTGCGTTCTGCTCGTGCCGACAGACTACGGCCTCTATTTGAGGAGTCAGCCAGCGCCTCAAACACTACGTCGATCTTCGCCCCCGGGATTCCGAAGACATATTGCACGCCCTGCAACTCAAGAGCCACGACGACTTGAGCACCTCTCTTCTTATCCATAATTCGCCTCGTCTTGGGTAATGGTCACTATGGCTTCTTGATCTGCTCTACCTCCATTAGCCTCTGATTGGTGTCGCGTGAGAGGTCCGCCTTGAGGTAGGCCTCGGGTTCCGGCAGAGACACATGCATCTCATCGATCGAGCATCCGCCGAGAGCGACCTTTCCGCATACACACTCCAAGACATGGCCTCCGCGAAGTCCGTCCTACGAGAGGAAACCCGGTACGATAAATGGCCCCATAAAGCTGCCCGCAGTTGCCTTCATCTGCTGATTTCTCTTCATGAACAAACCGTCGGCAGCGCATGAAAAAGCAATTACTTATTCCTGCATGGTTCTTCCCATGCGCATGCTATGGTTGCTCACGCGTTTCCATCTTAACTAGAGGACAATCTTATGGCCTCGATCTTTCTCCGTCGCGTTATGCTCGCGACCCTGGTAGTTTCCCCCGTCTCTCTTGCCAGTGCTCAGGTCGTGCTTGCGCCCACTACGCCGGAGGTGGGCTCGTCGAACCCGGTGACAGCGCAGCCGCTGGTGCCGCGGCCCACCACCAAGCCTTGCACGGTCCAGTTGTTTACCAACCTTGAGTTCGCCAACTACGACAACAAGACCTTTTCCTATCAGCCCCCGGCCGGTTGCCCAGGGCCCTGGGCCAAGGTGGTCTTTACCAGTGACTTCACCGTCACCGCAGGCACACAATACGATCGCACCGGCGCGTTTTATCTCGGTGGCGCGAATATTTATTACGGAACCACCTCCGAGCCTTCGAGCGACTACAGCCCGAGCTGGCATGTAGAGCGGGATGTGACCGATCTCTCTTACATCTTCAAGTCAGAACAGACCGGTACCGCTGTGTTGGGCAATTATGTGGGTGTATATGATGGCACCGACTACGACGGCATCATCTACGCTAATGCTGAGCTGGAGTTCTACCCGGCTAACCCCGTCAATCCTGCGCCCGCCGTTCCCGACCTCCTGGTTCCGGTGACCGGCTCCGGAGGCACGGCGGGTACATTGAATACCACCACCGACACCATCTCGCAGACGGTAAGCCTGCCCGAAAATGTCGAGAGCGTGTACCTCGACGTGATCGCCCAGCCGCAGAGCGATGACGAGTTTTACTACTTCAACGTCCCGACAGCGGACGAGGCCGAACTGGCCAGCGACGGGGGCACAGCCTTCCGCGAGGTCGAGGTCTGGATCGACGGCAAGCCAGCCGGCGCGGCTCCCGTCTATCCTTTTCTGAATACCGGCGGCATCGATCCCAACCTGTGGATCCCGATTGTGGGCAACCAGACGCATGAGTTCAAGCCTTTCCGCGTCAACCTGACGCCGTTTGCCGGGCTGCTTGGCGATGGCAGCTCGCACACCGTCGCGGTGAGCGTTTTCAACGCCAACTCCTATTTCCTGGCCACGGCCAACCTGCTGGTGTACGAAGACCATGGCAGCAAGAAGGTGACCGGCGGAGTGCTGGAAAACACGCTGACCGAACCCTCGCCCACCGTGACCCAGAACCTTGCGCTGAACTCCTCCACCGGCGAATACACGGGCACTGTCAGCGATGATTCTTCGCGCTCCTATGTCATCAAGGGATACGTGAATACCTCGCATGGCCGCGTGGAAACCACCTTGCAGCAGACCATCGGCTTCACCAACACACAAACCTTCGACGTGAATCCGTCCACCTACACGCCCGATATTCAGAATGCGGTACAGAACGCAACGCTCAACTCCGTAGTGACCACCACCTCGGGCCGCAATCAGTCGACCAGCGAGCAGCATTTCGCCTATCCGATCACCGTGGACTTCGCATACGGTGTGCCTGCCGCCGGCGGCGTGTATGAGAACGTAAGCGTGGATCAGATCTACAAGCTCACCTCGAAGATCGACGGCGGACCGGAAGCCAAAACCTACGAGGAGACCAAGTCGGTCGACGATCAGCTCGAAGATGCAGAGGGCAACTACACCGACACGTCGAACTCTTCGCAAACCTACCGCACCAACGCCTATCCTGGTGGCTGCTACGACGAGACACTGACCGCGGCGTCGAACGTGCTGACGGATGTGACCGATAACTGCAAGAACCAGAACCGGCACTCTGGCAGTTCTTCGGGCTATCACTCGCCTAAGCACTTTTGGCGCCACCCGTTCCAGGCTCACTTCTAGCAGAAAACTGTCTGCATCCCGGTCTGTCCTATGTGTAGTATCGGTGGGATAGACCGGGCCAGATGGGAATCGACGGCTGCAGACCGGGAATATTCCTGAGCGATATTTCTTTGGGATGATAGGCCGGTTTATGAGAGGTTCAGTGCGGCCGGCTAGTCAGATATCGATCAGGACATAGATACCGAAAACGTGATTACCCTGTAAACTTCTCTCAGACCTCCTCCACGCATATGCAGCGGTCGAGAGGTTAATTTAGCTTTAACGCTGCTCTCAATTGTCAATAACTACAAGCCGCTGCACTTATGATATTCATGCTTCCAAATGTCCATGATCAATGAGCAAGCAAGTATCTATCGGTATCAAAGATGGCTTCTGATCAAAGCAGTCAAGCCATCATGGGCACCGATGCCGTCCGTATCTTGCTGCGATGTGAACTTTGGAAAGACTCAGCTGCCAGCCGGTTGAACAATCGCCTGCTTAGGTTCCGCAAAAAGTCTGTGAGACAGCTTCCTCCGGACGGGCCGGCGTGAGATATCGTTCCAGCCCCGACCTTTCTTCATAGGGATGCGACAGGACCTTGAGTAAGTCTTCGAATGGCTGGAAGTCCTGCCGCTCGACGGCGGCGTCAAGTGCTGCCTCTACCACGTGATTTCGAGGGATGTACGCTGGATTTGCCGACCGCATGGCAGCAGCGCGCACCTCTGCGGATACAGGCTCATCCTGCAAGCGCCGGCGCCAGTCAGCAGCCCATGCGTCGTAATCTCCGGCATCCGCGAACTGCCTGCGGACGCCTTCGTCTTCTTGCGCTCCGGCCGCAGCATGGCACAACCGGCGGAAGGTCAGGGTGAAGTCGGCGTCGTTCGCTGCCATGCGCTGCATAAAGCTCTCGGCCAGCTCCGTATCGCCCTCACGTTCTTCGAAGAGGCCGAGCTTGCGACGCAAACCGGCGATGCGAGCGGCTGCGAACGTGGGCTGGAAAGCCGTCAACGCTTCGTTGGCTGATGCTATCGCCGCCGATTCGCTACCTTCTTCTAGATCCAGAATGAGCAGCAGTGCTTCGGCGAGCCGCGCGAGATTCCAGAATGCGGCGTGGGGCTGGTTGTTATAGGCGTAACGCCCCTGACGGTCGATAGAGCTGAACACCTTGCCTGGTTCGTATGCTTCCATAAAAGCGCAAGGGCCGTAATCGATGGTTTCGCCGGAGATTGAGGTATTGTCGGTATTCATCACGCCATGGATGAAACCGAAGAGCATCCATTGTGCGACCAGATGTGCCTGCCGAACGATCACACCATCCAGGAATGCTCGATATGGCCGCTTCTTCTCTGCGGCTTCAGGATAGTGGCGGACGATTGCATAGTTGGCCAGATGGCGTATCGCTTCCGTGTCCCCCTGAGCGGCGAAATACTGGAAGGTGCCCACACGGAGATGACTGGCAGCGACCCGAGTCAGAACGGCTCCCGGAAAAACCGATTCGCGAAACACGGCTTCGCCAGTGGTGACCGCGGCCAGGGCTCGGGTGGTCGGCACACCCAGCGCCGCCATGGCTTCACTGACGATGTACTCGCGCAGAACAGGACCAAGTGCGGCTCGGCCATCTCCGCGGCGGGAGAAAGGCGTCGGACCGGAGCCCTTGAGCTGGATGTCGTAACGCATGCCGTCAAGCCCTATCAGCTCGCCAAGTAAGTTGGCGCGGCCGTCGCCGAGCTGCGGCACGAAGTGTCCGAACTGGTGCCCGGCATAAGCAAGCGCCCGAGGTTCAGATCCCTCGGCGATCTGGTTGCCTGCCAGGATTTGCACTCCTTGTTCGCTCGCCAACGCATGCGGATCCAGCCCAAGACTATGTGCCAACTCCAGATTGAGCTTCACGAGGCGCGGCGCGGCTACAGGGACGGGATTGACCCGGGCATAGAAGCGCTCCGGCAATCTCGCATAGGTGTTATCGAAGCCGAAGCGGATCAGCTGGCGGTCGGAGTTGTGGGTATCGGGCAGTCGCGCCGAGGGAGAATCTGTTGAACTCATGCTTGATTGGATGGCCGTAGTCTGGATTCGCTCGGGTTCAAGCTCATGACTACTATTCTCTTACAGGTGCAGTAGTGGTAGATGAGCGCGATGGCGATAAATCAAATGAGCTATTTGTAAAAGTTCGCTCTGCACCTATTTTAGTTGGGCCAACTTCATTCGCATGGATTGCTTTCGGAAGTCTCCAGTCGTCGTGAGCCCATTCAGTATGGGCTATACCGATATGGAAGTGAGACCTGGCATATCCGGGCATATCTGGATCGGTGATGGCCTTAATCTTACGCACGCGACCCATACGCAGCAACGAATCGAATTTCTATGGCCCGTCAGCCATGAAAGCATCATGCGTATACGTTGCACAAATAGAAGCTCAAGACCGGGCACCTGCGACATATATTCGCCCTCT
The DNA here is from genome assembly GCF_047605705.1 of Silvibacterium sp. Classification (NCBI taxonomy): domain Bacteria; kingdom Pseudomonadati; phylum Acidobacteriota; class Terriglobia; order Terriglobales; family Acidobacteriaceae; genus Silvibacterium; species Silvibacterium sp. The sequence continues at coordinate 62,465 of NZ_JASGFD010000004.1, forward strand.
TGAAGCCAACGACGAACCTGTGCCGTTGGCCCAGGAAGTAAGACTTCCCCCGCATATCAGGACCTTGAAGTTCCGGTTTACGGGAATCAATCTCATCGATCCAACGCACGTGACATACCGCTACCTTCTTACGAATGTAGATAAAGGTTGGCAATATATGGTACGGAACGAGAAGTTATGTACTCGAACCTGAACCCTGCAAAATACGAGTTCCATGTAGCATCGCGGAACGGTACAGGTCCATGGAGCTCCGATGATACGATTCTTTGTGTCGTAATAACCCCCGCATGATTTCAGACGCGGGAATTCATGATGCTTTGCATCGTTAGCGGCGGCCTCATCATCTATTGCGCTTACTTGTCGCGTTTGAAGCAACTACAGAGCCGGCTTCAGCTTTAGTATGAGACTCGCCTTGATGAGCGGACCCGGGTTGTCCTCGTTTGGACACTATGGCCTTGCAGGAATGGGCGAACGAGCAAACAGGTTAGGAGGCTCATTATCAATCATTAGCGCGCCGGATACAGGAACAGAAGTCACACTCACGGTCCATGTCGGGCCGACGTATACGGATCGATATACCGGCGATTGAGTTCGGAAAGCTTCCTGTTCGCTATGGATCTTAGCAAGTAATCTATTCGTGCCTAGCGTGGCAAAAGCGCTCATCCAGCAAATAAGACGATCCATATTTCGTTGCTCGTCAAGAGTCTTTCTAAACTCCCCGAACAGATCGACGGCAGCCGGATTCCAGGCGACGATATTCCAGACAGGATCGAGTCCGCAGGCAGGATTCGGATCCATTGCATGAATCATGCGCTGGAGCACCGGCACGACCGATTCGTCACCTCGAACAGGGAAATACGGTGGTGGGTGCCCGGCAAGCCGGTATGAGTGCCCCTGCTTAGCTTCGGTCAGTCGTAATACAGCACCCAAGCGTTGCAGCGTACCTGCGGAGAGCTTGGGTCGCGTCCTTACTCGATCCATGTGTACCATGCAACGCTAATACCGGCGATCTCAGCGACGTCTTTCCGCCGCAGGCCACGTATCCTGCGACGACAAGTCGACGGCAATCCCACCCCTGCCGGTACAAGAAAGGCTCGCCGTGTCCGCAGAAAGTCTGCAAGTTGTCGCCGGTGCTCGTCACCACTCTTCTGTTCAAGACTGGAAGTCTAGCCCGGTAACTGTTTCCAGGCCGCTACAGGCACAGTATCAATCAGCGTCATCGATATATCCGGCTCCATCACTCACATGCTGTGCCCGCCCCGTTCAGCTTTCATCAGCGAGCAGCAAGAACCCGGGATCTCTATGGACCTGATCCCGGATTCCGTCAAAACTGCTGCACTTCATGGCAGCATAAACCGCACGTTCTGTGGCCAGAATGCTTTTAGCGCGTATTCCTTTCCTGATCTATCGCGCCTTGCACTTCTCGCCAGAAAGCCGCGCGCGAGGCACTATGCTCCCCGCCTGTAGCCTGTGCCCAGTCTCCCAGCGCGACAATCACCAGCTGCCGCTTTGGATCGATCAGGATCGACTGCCCGAAGAGGCCCAGTGCAGCGAACGATCCATCGAACGCGCCCGAGGCATCCTTCTGTGGCCACCAGCCATAGCCATAGGCTGACTTCCCCGCCTCGATCTGCGTACGTGTCGCCTCAGCGAACCAGCCGCGATCTACTGCGCCCTCTCCGCCAGCCATTGCCCACAGTGCGAGTCTGCCCCAGTCACGCAGCGTAGCCGATAAGCCCGATCCGCCGAACTCTTCGCCGTCCGCTCCATCCGCTGTTGCGATCCAGGTAGCATCCCGCTCCATGCCCGCATGCTGCCAGACTGCCGAGGACAGCTGCTCTGCCAACGACTGGCCCGTGACGCGACGCAGCAACACTCCCAAAAGATCGGTCTCGCCCGTGTTGTAGTTCCATACCGATCCCGGGGCAGCGGCGCGCGGCAGTGTGCTCATATATGCGAGCGTGCTGTTCTCACCACGCGGCGGCGTTTGTGTGTAGAGGCGCACATTGTCCGCATCGGTAGTGGTGTAATCCTCGTGCCAGCGAACGCCGGTAGTCATCGTCATGACCTGGAGCACCGTTACGCCTTCGTAGGCACTCCCACGCAACTCCGGCAGATAGAGTGTTACAGGGTCGCTTAACGAGTGAATCTTTCCTCGATGCAGAGCAACGCCCACCAGCGTGTCTGTCACGGACTTGGTCATCGAAAAGCCGGTCCAACGGGTCTCCGCATCCGCCCCCAGGCCATAACGCTGCAGACGAACGCGGCCATCCTGCAACACGAGCAGGCCCGCAAGATGTTCCCGATCCATATAGTCCGAGACCACGCCATCGCGAAGATGCAATGCCCTGCCCTCCGGCAGCGCATGCACCTTACCCTGGCGATGAGCGATATGCACGGGAAAGACCTGGTCCATATGCCCGAAGCGCTCATCACGCTGTGCCTGAGTCCATGTCAGATCTGCCGCGAGTCTCTGTCCGACGGAGAGAGAGCTCTGCGACTCCTGCGCCGTAGCGCACACACCTGCACAAAGCAGAAATGCTGTACCCAGAGACAACAGAGACTGCGTGCTCCGAGTCCTGACTCTATAGCCTGAGAATTCTTCTTCGTCCGAAGACCGCATCAGGCACACATTCATTTTCTTCATCTCAACCTCATTTTATGGAGATGGATCAGTGGTCCAGTTTTCGCCGCACTCTCTCGAATTCGCTTTATCAACGAAGAGCACCGGAGTGAGACTTGCCCGCCTCACGCAAATAGCCCCTAATTGTCGCTTTGCAGTCTCTTGCGATAACGCGCCGTCGCATGACGAGCGCCGCAGTTCGTCGAACACCAAAGCCGATCGCCCCGGCGAGAGCGGTCCACAAAGATGACGGGACAGATGTGACTGGCGCATTCGCGGATGCGCGTCGCGTACTGTCCGCCAAACAGTTCCACCGCATCGCGCGCAATCAAGGACAGAATGTTGTCCTGGGTTACAGACCCGGTATAGGCATATTTCAGCGCGGAGTCGTCCAGTGTGATCGCCGGCGCAGGCAAAGCCGCAAACTGATTGATCACGCGCACATCGGCCGGCAGAGGCGTAATGCCTTTCACTCTGGATTGACCAAGGCCATAAATCGCCCGGCGCAAATCCCGCATAGCCCCAAGCTCTGCATTTGTCGCAAGCCGTGTAAGTGGGGGCAGCCCGACAATTTCAAGCCACTGGTTCCACACCGCGCCATTCAAAATCCGGTCGTATCGCCTTCGTGTCCACTCTCCGAATGTCTCCACCAGGTGGAGAGACAAAGCGCCGCTTCGAAAGTTGAAGCACAAATCACGATCCGTCAGCTGAAGGTCCGCCGGATTCGTTGTTTCATCTGTCATCCATCTCTCCCTCGCCGCGAACGCCGGATTTCCCTGTACCCCGTTATGGGTAAAACGCATTTTATTTGCGTCTTTATCCTATATAAAGTTATGGATCATACCCATATCATCATCGATACCCAAAGTGCTTTTGCATGGAAAGCACCCCTCTCCTGAGAAAACTCCAGCAGCTCAGGACCGATTCATTACAGGGCGCGTGATTCATATCAGTAATACACCATTCTCTGCATGCCCACGACGATTTCAAAAAGATGCTTTTGTTCCCTTGCTGCGGAGATTGGGCGAAAGATGTGAAGGGCAAAGATCGAGCATAGCTCCTTCCGCAGAAAAACCGCCTTGCCAAGGTTTCGATTGCGTTATACGCTGAGCCAATAACACCCAGCAGGTTCCGCGGGATTGATACCCGCAAGGAGAGAGAGAGCAGTGAATGCACAAAGAGAAGGGATAGCCTTGTCCAACAGTCCGCGTGACTGGGCTCTCATCGGGCTGTTCGCAGCTCTCATCTCTGCATTTGGCCTGCTTGGCATACTACCGCTGGGCCCCATTCCCGTCACACCCCAGAATCTGGGCGCGATGCTGGCTGGAACGCTACTGGGCGCGCGCAGGGGTGTTGCCGCGGTGGTGTGCTTCGAACTGCTGACATTCGCAGGCCTGCCGTTGCTCGCCGGCGGCAGAGGCGGCATCGCGCCGCTGGTCGGCCCGAGCGCCGGCTATCTGATCGGATGGATTCCAGGAACTCTGGTCATCGGCCTTCTGGCTCGGCCTTCGGGTCGAAGCTACCATCTCGGCCGCGCCCTGGCCGCGAATATCATCGGCGGCATAGCTGTCGTCTATGCCGTGGGAATACCGGTTTCCGCCTGGTGGTTCCACAGCCGCGTGGTGGCGATCGCAGTCTCGACCGTGCAGTTTCTGCCTGGAGATCTGGCCAAGGCTGTGATTTCCGCGTTCGTCGGACGCAGCGTGTCGCGTGCACTTCCTGACGGCTGTAGATAAGCTCCCGAACGCCTCTCTGTACCTCCCCGGCCCCAAAACACAATGCACGGTGAATTCATTGATTGTTCTAAAAAATGTCGTCCACAAATTCGGCAGCCGGACTGTCCTCGACGGCATCAGCCTCGATCTCACCGAGCGACGGATCGCTTTTATCGGCGCAAACGGCAGCGGAAAGTCCACTCTGGTTCGCACGTTCAACGGCCTGTTGCTGCCGGATCAAGGAGAGATCCTCGTAGATGGGCTCGACGTTCGAAAGAATCTGTCGAAGGTACGAAGAAAAGTCGGCTTCATCTTCTCCGATGCGAATAGCCAGATCATTATGCCCACCGTCAGCGAGGACGTGGCTATCGGTCTTCGGCGGCTGAAACTGAGTAGGCAGGAAGGCGAGGAGCGCGTCAACAGCGCTCTTGCCCGCTACGGCCTGCTCGAGCAAGCGTCTCAATCGCCGCACCTGCTATCCGGTGGGCAAAAGCAGATGCTGGCGCTGGCTTCGGTGCTAGTCACAGAGCCAGAGGTTCTCGTGTGCGACGAGCCCACTACGCTTCTGGATCTCTACAACGTTGAGCTCTTTGTGGACACGCTCCGAGAACTTGAACAACAGGTGATCCTGCTCACGCATCACCTGGACATCATTGAGGATTTCGATCGCGTGATCGTGATCGATGCGGGCCGTGTTTCCTTCGATGGACGGCCCACGCAAGCAATCGATCACTATCGCGCGCTTATTCGTGACCGCTGGAGCGCCCGTATAGAGTCGCTGTCCACGAGGATAGCCCCATGATGGAGCTTTACGTTCCGGGGCATTCGTTTCTGTACCGGCTGAGCGCAAAGTGGAAGTTCATCGTACTCTTCGCCGTGGTCTCGCTGCTCACTTTCGAGCCGAAGATCTATCTGGCAGGCGCGGTGCTGCTCATCACGGCCATCCTGTATGAAGTTTCGGGCCTGGGTTTCGTCCGTTATCTCTACCGCATGCTGCGCCGCATGGCGATCATCTTTCTCATGCTGTTCGCAGCGACATGGTTCAGTTACGGCTGGCAGGCAGCACTCATGCGCGTGGCCTCGATGTCTCTGGCCATCCTTCTCGCCGACCTGCTTACGCTGACGACCAAGCCTTCGGAAATATTCGCCGTGTTCGAAGCGCTTATTGCGCCGCTTTCCGTATTCGGAATCTCGCCGTGGAAGGTCTCGCTGACCTTGTCGCTCTCGCTGTCCTCCATCCCGGTGGTCCTCAACGGCGTACGTCGCTCGCAGGAGGCTTGTTCGGCGCGAGGCATCGTGCATCCCGGTTATCAGATCCTGATGCCAAGCCTCGTCCGTCTTATCTTCGCCAGTGAAGCCATAGGCGACGCGATCATTGCCCGAGGTCTCGATTCCGATCCTGACCTGGCCTGACTTTTTAGTTCGTCGGTTTTCTGGAGAAGTTTTGTATGACAAGAAAAGCCCACGTGATTCGCGACGAGGCGGAGATTGAGGGAATCCTCTCGAGTTTGACGCCGGCAATCCGCGCAGGCGCAGTCGTCAGAGATGCGGAACGGCTGCCGCCTGCGGAAGCACTCGCTCTCATCGCCGAAAGCGGTTTGCTGGCGCTCAACGTTCCGGCAGATTTCGGCGGCGTTGAGGCCAGCGCGGAGACGATCGTTACGGTATGCCGACGTATCGCCGCTGCGGATTCGAGCGTCGCCCAGTATTTTCAGCCGCATTTCGCCGCTGTCGACGTAGTCTCGCGCGTGGGCAGCGATGCGTTGAAGCGCATGATTTTTTCCGACGTGTTGAATGGCGCCTGGATAGGAAACGCCACCGCGGAAATCGGAGGCAAGCGCGGCGTTGAAAATCTCAAAACACATGTTGTGGAGAAGCCAGGCGGCGATTATCTCCTCTCCGGAAAAAAGTTCTATGCAACCGGCGCCGATAACGGCAGCTGGATCGCGGTCATGGCGAAGGACCCGCAGGGCAGGGTCGGTATTGCACTGGTGCCGCGCCACGCAACCGGCCTCGCGATCGGTGAAGACTGGACCGGCTTCGGGCAGCGTGGAACCTCGAGCGGCACAGCGATCCTCGAAAACATCTCCGTACCGCGTAGCCATTTCCTGGAGCGCTGGCGGATCTTCGAAACGCCGCACACGCATGGTGCGTTTACGCAGCTTCACCACATCGGTCTCGACCTCGGAATCCTGGACGCGGTGATTGCCGATGCCGTTCATTACGTGCGGGAGAAGTCGCGCCCCTCGGGCGATTCGCCCTTCGACCGCAACGATCAGGATCCCGTCGTCATTCACACCTTTGGCGGCTATGAGATTGCCCACCGGGCAGCGAGCGCACTGGTTACATCAGCAGCCAGAACGTACGACAGGCTGGCCCCCTTCGTGCGGCGCCCGGTACAGGGAGGACCAGCCCCTCTCGATGCAGCTAACCAGGTCTCGCTCGAAATTGCCGCCGCAAAGGCCTTCACCTCGGAACAGACGCTGCGAATCAGCAGCGCAATCTTTGAGTTTATGGGCGCCAGCGGTACAGCTTCCGCACACGGATATGACCGCCATTGGCGCAACGTCAGAACGCACTCATTACACGATCCGGTGCGCTGGAAAACCCACCATATTGGCAACTGGCTCCTGAACAGGGCACGCGTGCCGAGCTCCGGGATCATCTGATTCGGCCTGTTCCCTGTTTACTGCATTCATTTCTTTTTTTCATTGGAGAGATTCATCATGGCGGTATGGCTTGTTACCGGCGCCAGCAGTGGCTTCGGACTCTATCTCACGCAGGAACTCCTCGCACAAGGACACTCTGTCGCAGCTCTCTCGCGCCATCCACACAAAAGCGCAGAGTCTTCCAACAGTCTGTTGCAGATTGCCGCCGACATCACCAACGAAGACCAGGTGTCAGCGGCTGTTCGCGAAACGATCGATCGATTCGGACGCATCGATGTTGTGGTCAATAACGCCGGACGAGGCCTGCTTGGCGCGGTTGAGGAAGCGAACGAGCAGGAGATTCGCACCGTGTTCGACGTCAACCTCTTCGGAGCGCTGAATATCATTCGCCACACTCTGCCTTTCTTCCGTGAGCAACGCTCTGGCACGTATGTTGCGATCAGTTCTCTGAGCGGAGTCTCCGGTGGAGCGGGCTGGGGAGTCTATTCTGCCAGCAAATTCGCGCTGGAAGGTGCAAGCGAAGCGCTGGCCAAGGAGAGCGGTCCGCTCGGCATCCAGGTGTTGATCGTCGAGCCCGGCGTCTTCCGCACCTCCTTCCTGAACGCGGACAACCTGCTTGTAAGCGGGAAAGAGATTGCCGCATATGAAGGCGTGAGTGAACAGCGGCGGCGTCTCGAAGGGAATAACAGCCGTCAGCCAGGCAATCCGCAGGCCGCGGCCACTCGCATCATCGAGCGTGTCAGCGAGCCCTTTCAAGAGAACGTAGCGAACCGTCTCATCCTGGGATCCGATGCTCTGCGGGTGATTCAGACAAAGGTCGATCTGCTTACGGCCCAACTGGAGGCAAACAGATCTGGCGCGGCTGCAACCGACTATGCCGAGGGCGCGTAATGAGCCGTTCCAGCACAGGTCGCGATAGCCGCGTGATCCATCTCATGCTGGCGATCGGCGATGCTGGCTTTCATCAGGCGAGCTGGCGTCTGCCTCAAAGCAGAGTCGAACAGATCAGCGAATTCTCGCTCTTCGCGGATCTGGCGCGGCGGGCCGAAGCCGCGCGCCTCGATGCGCTATTCGTGGCCGATGTGCTCGGCTTTGCCCCTGATTCTCTGCGTAGTTGGCCAACCAACCAGCTTGAGCCGATTTCTCTGCTCTCCGCCATCTCCGCAGTCACACGGAACCTCGGCCTGATCGGCACCGTCTCTTCCACCTTCACCCCGCCGTATACGATTGCGCGGCAGATACTCTCCCTCGACCATCTCAGCGGCGGCCGCGCAGGCTGGAATGTTGTGACCTCACGCGGCGGCGCAGCTTTGTTCGGGGAAGACACATTGCCCTCGCACGAAGGCCGCTACAACCGCGCCGAGGAAACACTGGCAGCCGTGCGAGGTCTGTGGGATGGCTGGGCGCCGGATACTGTTCGCACCAACCGGGAAGCTGGCGAATATGGAAGTCCTGATCATGTTAAGGAATTGAACCTTCAGGGCGGCGCCATAAAGGTCAGAGGTGCGCTGCCTAGCCCGCGCTCGCGGCAGGGCCGTCCTCTGGTGGTGCTTGCAGGTGCGTCGCCCTCGGCGCGCGACCTTGCAGCCCGCTATGCAGACATTCTCTTCACCATGCAGCCTGCACTCTCCGACGGGATCGATTTCACAAAGGAGATACGGGAACGGGCGGTGCGCTGGGGACGGCGGCCCGATGAAATCCGTATTCTGCAGGGTGTGGCGCCATTTGTCGGCGCTACGGAAACCGCCGCACACGCGTTGAAACAGACGTTAGCCGATCTGACCGATATTTCAACGGCGAAAGCCCGAGTCTCCTCTATCTTCGGCGGTGTATCGCTCGATGCATTGCCCCTTGATGAGCCGATCGCTCCCCACCTGGACGAACGTGCTCGCGCTTCAGTCTCGAGCGCCGCAGCCGTGGCCCTGCTCAAGCTGGCAGACAGCGGCGCGACGTTAAACGAGCTGCTGCAGGCCCTTGTCACATCTCGTGGGCATTGGATTCCCGTTGGAAGCTACTCAAGTGTTGCCGACGCATTCGAAGAGCGTGTTGCCCTCGGCGCGTGCGACGGCTTCGTCGTGTTCCCGCCGGACCTCGGACTCGCACTCGACGGATTTCTGGACGGATTGGTGCCGATGCTGCGGGAGCGCGGATTCGTTCGCAAGGAGTATCAGGGGGCGACGCTGCGCGCAAATCTGAATCTCGATAAACCAACATGGCAGCCCTTTCAAGAAGGAGTCCTGTAAATGACGGGAACCACCGATACATTCGGTTCCAATGAGCTTTTGTTCAACGCGTTTGAACAGAACTGCATCTCGCTCGCCTATCACAGCCTCTGGGCGCATCCGGAGTCGAACCGCTTCGATTACCTCAAGCCGAAGTTCTGGATCGACCTGGCGAAGACCCTGGAGCGTGGCGGCTTCGACACCATCTTTCTCGCCGACGTAGTCGGCGTGCATGACCTGTACAAAGGCGGCTATGAAACCGCCGTGGAGCTGGGCATGCAAACGCCGGGCGGAGATCCCAGCGTGCTTATCCCGCTGATGAGTTCTGTGACACAGCATCTTGGCTTTGTCTTTACTCAGTCCATCCTGCAGGAACCGCCATTCAACTTTGCCCGCCGCATTTCGACGCTCGATCACATTACCGAGGGTCGTGTCGGATGGAATATTGTCACCTCGCACCTGGCGAGCGCAGCCAGGAATCTGGGATGGGACGACCTGCCTGAACACGACACGCGTTATGCCATGGCCGCGGAATACCTCGCCATCTGCGGCGCGCTTTGGGAAGACAGCTGGCTGGCAGGCGCGGTGCTGAGAGACAAGAAAAACTTTCGCTATGCCGACCCCGCGAAGGTAAGGAAGATCAACTACGAGGGCAAATACTACAAAGTGCCCGGACCGCATCTCTCCGAGCCCTCGCCGCAACGCACGCCGCTCCTCTTCCAGGCTGGTTCATCCGAAGCCGGACGCCAGTATGCAGCGACCAACGCCGAAGGCGTATTCCTCGATTCATCCACTCCGCTCGGCGCTTGCGGGATCATCGCCGACGTGCGCCAACGAGCCGCCTCCGTCGGTAGAAATCCATCCGACATCCGCTTCTTCCAGGGGCTTACCTTTGTTGTTGGCGGATCAGATGAAGAAGCGCAGAAGAAGAACGACAGTTATGTGGAGTACTTGAGGCCGGAGGCATTCGCCGCACAGCTGAGTAGCGCGGTCGGCGGAGACGTTTCTGTCATCGACCTCGAGACGCCTCTCGACCAGATCAAGACCAACACGATGCAGGGTTGGCTTAACAGCATCCGTGCCTCCGCACCTAACCAGCAATGGACACTTGCAAAAGTACTCCTGTGGCGTCGCAATCGCCAGATCGTCGGATCTCCGGAGCGCATCGCCGACGTGCTCCAGGAATGGAAGGACGCAGGCATCGATGGCGTGAACGTATCCTATGTCATTTCGCCAAAGAGCTTCGAAGACTTCGCCGATGGCCTCGCTCCCGAGCTCCGCAAGCGTGGCCTGCTCAAAGAGGAATACAGGCCCGGAACCCTGCGGCAAAAATTCTTTGGCCAGGGCGACTATCTCAATGACAGACACCCGCTGAAGCAGAGCGCAAATGTGACGACTCTCTGAATCTGTTGATCGTACGGTGTCCCGTCACGATCAATAGCTGCAACTCAAATTCACTCACAGGAGAAACCATGCCTACCCACGCTACCGCCAGTGCTTGTTGTCTCTACCTAACGAACTACGCAGCCCCAGAAGAGAGAATTTCTCCTTCGTCCCTCCAGTCGCACCGCACCGAGTTAGTACGAGCATCAAGGAGATCAGTACGTGCTTTCCACACACAGACAGGTAGCAGTCAAACAAACCACGCTCGATGACAACAATCCGAGACGCTACTCCACTCACATGCGATTCTTGTCCCCATTCTCAGCAGCATGCTTCGTCGCTCTTCTCATCCTTATTTTCTCCGCACGTCAGGCAGCGGCCCAGACGACCTCGACTGCCCAGGCTAATCCTGATAAACAGGCCAGCCCCGACATCCAGACGACGGCCACGGCTGATTCAGTAAAAGCAGCGCCAGCGAACCAGCAGCCGCATGATTCACAAACAGTGGTCGTGCTGGGCTCCTCGGTACCCATACCTCTGACCGAATCAACTTCTTCGGTCGTGGTATTGCCGGTCCAGAGCCAGATTCTTTCCCTCGAGTCCGTGCAGGATCTCCTGAGGCAGGATTCTTCGCTCTATATCGAAGACCGAGGTTCGGGCGGAGGACAGGCAGACATCATCCTGCGCGGTGGCACCTATGAGCAGGTCCTGGTGTTGCTCAATGGCTTCCGCATTAATGATGCCCAGTCTTCACATCACAATCTCGATATCCCGCTGCCCATGGATGCCATCGACTCCATAGAAGTGCTGCACGGAGCAGGTTCAACCCTGCATGGTGCAGACGCACTGAGCGGCGTGGTCGATTTCATCACCGCAGCGCCACAGTCGACTTCCGTACGCTTGCGCGCAGGTGGAGGGAGCTTCGGGGAGAACGAAGAAGGCTTTCTCGGTGACCTGCTGCAAAAAAGCTGGAGCAGCCGCCTTACGGCGGAGCGCAACTTCTCCACCGGGTTCATCGCCGATCGCGACTATCGCAACGAAGATGCTTCGTCAGAAAGCTGGTTCAATTCACGGCTTGGGCTCTCAGACATTCTGCTGGCGACGAGCGATCGCTCTTTCGGCGCTCTGAATTTTTACGGCATTGCACCGCAGTGGGAGCGCACCAAGGGATGGTTTGCATCGGGCCGCCAGGAATTGGGGGAGCGTACCGAGGCGGCCTTCGGCTACCGCCGCCATACGGATGAATATGTCTGGGAACGCTATGACCCATCCGTCTATGAGAACAACCATATCGACGAGTCTTGGCAGGCTTCGCTCCGGAACAAGCAGCCTATTGCGAGCAACTCTGTGCTGCTGATCGGGCTCGATGCGGATGGAGACAGCATCCAGAGCACGAACCTGGGCAACTATGCGCGCAACCGCGGCGCGGGATATGCAGACTTCAACCTGCGCCCGGCCAATGCCCGCTGGAACCTCTCGGCCGGCGTGCGCGAGGAACTCTTCTCGGGTGGCCTGCGTTCCGTCACGTCGCCACACCTGGCAGGCAGCCTGCGTCTGCCTCATCAGCTGAAGCTGCGCGGCAATGCCGGGTACGGCTTCAGGCTTCCGACTTATACCGACCTCTACTACCATGCACCGGGCGAGTACGGTAACCCAAATCTCAAGCCAGAGTCGGTGTGGTCGTTCGAGGGTGGCGCGGATTGGGATCTCTCCAATAAGTGGTCGCTTTCCGCCACGGGCTTCTATAGCCGTCAGCATGACACCATCGACATTGCAGAGGCGACGAAGACGCCGAATGCGCTGCCCTCCTGGTGCCCGCTCAACGTCTACTGCGCGGTCAACGTCAACGGCGTGCACTTCTCCGGTGTCGAAGCCTCCGCCACCTGGACTCCCTCCAGTGGGCAAAGAGTGGAACTCGCATGGACCCAGCTGTTCGGATCGCAGGCTCCGCTGCTGAACACCATCTCCGAGGTCGCGCTGAACTATCCGGACACGAACATCCATCTCAACTGGATCGCTTCAATCCGGAATACCGTAACAATCACCAATTCCGTGGCTGTCGTGAGACCGTATCAGCAGAGCAGCACGCCATGGAATGACAATCCCTATCCGGTGTGGAACCTCGATGTTGCGCGGGAGTCGGGAAGAATCCGTCCGTATGTTCGCCTCACCAATCTAAGCAACACAGGTTATGAGGAACTTACAAATATTGCCATGCCTGGACGCGCAGTAGTCGCTGGTATTTCTATCAAGATCGGCGACTAACAGCCTCTCGAAAACTGAATCCGTAATGAGCAATGTCACGCTCATTACGGATTCAGACGTGAGAAGAAATCTCATTGGAACTGCAAGGGCCCATAACCTGTAGCATTCCGCCCCTTTATTTGCGTTGAAGGCTGGACAAAGCCTCCGCGAGCATTCCGTAGCCCGCCTGCATACGTTTAGTAACAGCTGGCTATCCAGCCGCTTCAGATCCATGCCCCTTGGATCCACGGAAGGCAAATCTCCACAACAGAATATTGACGATGATACCGAGAGCAATTCCGGGGATAGCTGCATCCGGACCGAACGATCCTCCGGTCAGCCATGCGGCAGCGCCCGCTTTGGGCGCGCTGACTAAAAGACCATGATGATTCCCAACACCGAGCATCGAGGTCTCGATGAAGTCATAACCGAGATGCATCCCCATCGACATCCACAGGCGTCCGGTGATCACATACAGCAGCCCCAGGGCCAGCCCTGCGTTGAGAATAATTCCGAGTACAGCGAACCATGATCCATGGGTAATATGAGCGAGGCCAAAGAGAATCGACGAAACGATCACTCCGGCGCGCACGCCCCACATTCTAGCTAGAATTCTGAGGAGCACCGCGCGAAAACCAAGCTCTTCAAGAACCGCAGAGATATAGCTGCTGAAAACCAAGTCCTGAAACCAGCGAGTCCACACGCCACGATGCATGGTGTAGAGCCCGATGGACAGGAGCAGTCCCCACATAGCAGCAATGAAGACACCGCCAAACACAAAGCCGGCCACACCTTCGGGGATCAGCGACGGAGTGAACTCGAACTCCCGGACCTCGCGCCTCTCGAAGAAATGCACCAGAACTGCATAGATACAACAAGCAAGGGGCGGCAGCACCATAGCAAGCGCGTAGAACCAGTTTCCGCGCAGGCCTAGCCAGTGTGCTCCGAAGACCGAAGCAAAGAAGAAAACAGTGGCGATGGCGAAAAGAAGGACTGCCCACGCGACCACCCGCGCGTAAAAGAACCGGCCAGCAGCAAGGATGCCCGAGGAACCGGGATCAAACACATGTGTATTCGAATGCATGTTTGCGTCCATGACAATTCCTCTCACAATGGGGCAGAGGAAATGTTACTCCCTGCGATCGATGGCTATGACGTCAATGTTCAGCTACCCCTGCATACCTTCGACCTACAGGTCTTTATGGTGAACCTATAAAGACTGGACAGTTCGTTCCGTGTAGTTAGATCATGAAACTTCTTTTTTCAGGGAAGTGATCGATGCAGATAAAATTTTGGTTTGCCGGAGCTCTGGCAGCACAGCTGTCTATTCCGCAGGCGCTGCCTGCACAGTCGGTTCACCAGACAATACAACCTGCACTGAGCACACGCTCTGTGCCGACTCTTCATCGCGACGGCCTGGAGTTCCGGGATCTGAATCGGGATGGAAAGCTGGAGCCATTTGAAGACTGGCGGCTCCCGGCACAGGAGCGCACAGCCGACCTGCTGGAGAGGATGAGCCTCGAAGAAAAGGCCGGGCTCATGGTTCATGGCACTCTGCCGAGCTTCGGTCCGCTCGCAGCGCTTGGCGTTGGAGAGGCCTATGACCTCGATAAGGTCCGTGCAATCGTCGCGAACAATAAAGTGAACACCTTCATTACACGACTGACCCCAGATGCGCGGGACTTCGCACATCAAAACAATGCGGTTCAGGAAATTGCCGAGGGCTCGCGGTGGGCGATACCGGTCACCATCTCCAGTGATCCGCGCCATCACTTCCAGGCTGTTCTCGGAGCCAGTGTTCAGGACGCCACGTTTTCTCTTTGGCCAGGAGCGCTTGGCTTCGGTGCCATCGGCGATCCTACACTCACCAGAAAATTTGCTGACATCGTGCGCCAGGAATATCTCTCGGTTGGAATTCGAGAGTCGCTTGCACCTCAGGCAGACCTGCTGACTGAACCGCGTTGGGCTCGTGGAGACGGCACCTTCGGCGCGAGTGCCACGGTGGACCGCGAGATGGTCGAAGCATATGTCGCAGGGGTGCAACATGGCGAAAGCGGCTTAAACAGTTCGAGCGTGATGGCCGTAGTGAAACACTGGGCTGGATATGGCGCCGCTAAAGATGGATGGGATAGCCATAACTACTACGGACGGTTCGCTACCTTCCCCGGCAATAACTTTGCCGAGCATCTCATCCCGTTTGAAGGCGCCTTCACTGCACACGTGGCGTCTGTCATGCCTACGTATTCGATCCTGCAGAACTTGCAACTCAACGGCAAACCTGTCGAGCAGGTAGGCTCCGGTTTCAATCGGCAGTTACTATCCGGTCTTCTACGTCAGGCCAACCACTTTCAGGGTGCTGTTGTAAGCGACTGGGCCATCACGAATGACTGCAATACCGACTGCCAGAATGGGACGCCCGCGAATCAGAAACCTACACCCGCGGATATCGGCATGCCCTGGGGCGTGCAGCAACTGACACAGGAGCAGCGCTTTGCGAAAGCGATCAACGCCGGTGTCGACCAGATTGGTGGCACGGAAGATTCTCCGCTGATTGTTGCCGCTGTACACGCGGGCCTGATTTCAGAGGCACGAGTGAACGAAGCGGCTGGCCGCATTCTTCTGCAGAAATTTCAGATGGGCCTCTTCGAAGCCCCATTCGTCGACGAAGACAAAGCTGCGGAGGTTGCCGGCAAGCCAGCGTTTGTAGAGGAGGGTCGCCGAGCGCAGGCTGCAGCCACGGTCCTCCTCAAGAATGGGCCATCACGTGCGGGCTCTCCGCTGCTCCCGCTCACGCCCGCCGGGCAGAATGTCTATCTCTTTGGAATAGATAAGCAGGAAGCCGAGCGGCACGGGCTCCATGTCGTCGATGATCCATCCAAGGCCGACCTGGTGATCATTCATGCCCCGTCTCCCTTCCAGAGCGAGCATCCGAACTACTTCTTCGGTTCACGCCAGCATGAAGGGCGTTTGTACTTCACAAATGAGGACGCAGTCTTTCGCGCGCTTGAACAGGTAAAAAAGAGGATTCCCATCGTATTCGTGACAACTCTCGAACGGCCTCTGATACTCACGGACATACTGCCTCGGGTGAACGCTCTTCTGGGAGACTTCGGTATCGCCGACGGACCCCTGCTCGACGTACTGACCGGGCGCATCTCCCCGCAAGGGCATCTGCCTTTCAACCTGCCCAGATCAGAGAAGGCCGTAGAAGACCAGAAGAGTGACGTGCCTGATGATGATGTCGACCCTCTCTTCAAGGCCGGAGCCGGACTCGCTTACAGCAGCAGATGACGACAGCACGGAACAAAGCAAATCGCTCGTATCCTAGTGGAGTGCTATGCGAGCACTTTCACTTCTCCCGCACGGTTGCGCTGGAAAGCATGCACCACCTGGGCCTGAGTCCCGATGTGCCTCACAATCATCGTCTCCTCACTCACCTCGAGATCCGTAAACCCAAGCACGCGGCTTCCCCAGGGCCCACGGCTCTCCGGCGGACGCGACCATTTCACGAGCTCCGCGCCGCCTCCTCCGGAGATAACAAACGAGGTCGGGTGTTCGGCGAATTCCAGGTGCTGGAGATCATGATCATGCCCCGTGAGATACATATCCAGCTTGTGGTCGCGGAAGAGTGCATCCCACTTGCGGATGAGCAGCGCATTGTCTCCGTGCCCGCCATTTGAGTAAAGCGGGTGATGCGCAGTCGCAACAACGAAAGGAGTATCGCGCGGCTTTGACAGTTGCTCGCGAAGCCACGCATCCTGCTCGGCAGCCTCATCATGGCTCATCACGTAACTCCACGGAAGCCAGTCAAAGCCTTTCGTTCCCGGCACATTCGAGTCCAGGCACAAAAATGTTACCAGCGGATTCTTCTCAGGAAACTGGAAGCTGTACCACTTCGCCGGCATTTGCCAGCGGCTTCCGCCCTGCTTGGCGTACGCAAGCTCTGCTTCCGCCTTATTCGATCCACGCTTCTCGTAGTCGTGATTGCCCAGCACGGCGTACACCGGCCCGGGGAAATGGCTCGCCGGATACATCTGTTCGAAGCCCGTCTGCCAACGCTTGCTGCTGACACCGCCGTCGAGATCTCCGTACCAGTTGTCCCCAAGCATCAACAAGGCTTCCGGCCGGATCTTCTGCCGGTCGGTCCACATACGCATCGCCTCTGCAGTTGCAGTCTGCTGCTCGGGATGCGTATTTGTGCCCCAGTCGCCGAGGCAGAGCAGATGAGCCCGGCCGGGATCCGGTGCAGGCCCGTGCTCTTCTCCAAGCAGCGACGAGGGCCATACGGCCCCCGCCAACGAAAATGCCACACTCTGCCGCAGAAATTCCCTGCGGCTCAGTCCTGCTCGATCGTGATTCGTCATAGATGCAATGCTGTACGTGTGATGCCGACAACCGTCCATGCACCGGCATCTCGCCGGAAATACACGGTTGTCGATCTCTCATCATTTTTTTCTGTCTTCAACCGGCAGCCGATAAAACTTCCTTCCGCCAGATTTGCCAACTCGGAAGGAGCAGCATCGCCCTCACTGCTGAGGATGCTCTCCTGGCCTGTCTGATTATCGAACCGGAACCATGCGGTGCGATAGTGCTGCTGCGGCCAGAAGCCATACGTGGCGCCTAGGTCCTGATAGTGAAGCGTTCCGTCCTGCAAAGTAAAGCCCTCAAGCGGCAGTACCCGCGAGAACCATGCACGACCGATCGCGTCGCGACGCTGCTCCAGCACCTTCGCCATATACGCCGTGGCCTGCGGATCGCTGAACTGCGCCTCCGCTGCCGCAGCCTCAATCTGCGCATTCGTAAAGGCCATCACCTTCTTCGCGCCCCAGTATGCGTCCAGCGGCGTCATCTGCAGGAATGCGGGGTTCGGATAATTCGGCTTCCACGTCAGCGGGTCGAAGGCCACAGCTGTGAAGTTTCCAATCGATTTGAGCTCGCCGGGATAATGCACCCGCTCCCACGGCTGCGCTGCAAGGCCCAGCGAATAGCCACGCTTCCACTGCTCCCCGCTCGTCGGCAGAAAATACTCCTGCCCATGGCGCGGATCCTTGGCGATGTCACTGTCACTACCGAAGCTATCGCCGAAATCCAGCAGGTTATGCCGGAAGCGCGCCTCATCGCCCTTGCCTATGACTGTGTCCAGGCTGTTGTCGCCTTTCGCATCGGTATGATTCAACCACGCAAAGACGACATCCAGCCCGCGCAGGTCGCGCCTCTGCTCATGTGGGATGAGGTCATTCGGATCGTCGGGACGCGTGCTCTTGTAACGGAACGGCCCTACGATCTTGCCCTCGAGCGCCAAGCTCGCCATCACCCGGATCTGCCCGTCGCGCTCCACCGGCACGACATCCAGTATGTGATTCAGGTCCGACTTCGTCATGGGATGAGCTTTGCCCGAGGCAGCCGTGATCTTCGCCGTCTTCGAGAGCACAAACGCACTGCGAGGAGCAGTCAGGATATAGTTCTCCGGCACGTTATAGCCGGCAGCATACAGCAACAGCGCTCCTACGACGTCCGCTGTCGAGGCCATCTCGGGGTTCGTCGCAGGATCCACCTTGACGAAGTACAGCAGGCCTCGCCCATCCCGGATGCGAAAGCCCGGCGTCACACCTTCGGTCTTCGCAGCAACCACGGTGAATGGCGGTTGCGGCAGCCCATGCGTCCGAGATCCCTTCCGGATCTCCTCCGGAGTGATCGCGCTTAGGTCGCGGTTGGTGTACCAGCTCGAATCCGGCACTTCGCCGAGAGTATTCACGCCCAGTGACGGCCCCATCACCTTCGGCGGCTTGTACTGGCCGGAATTCACCGCGAAATCGTAAAGCTGGTTGATAGATTGTGCAGTGGTCTTCCCCACTGCCGCGACCTCGGGAACATCCCGGAGCGGATCGTCGGGGAGAAAATGCTGCGCCTTCGCCTGCGGAACTCCTGTGAGTCCCAGCCCTAGAACGAGTGCGCCAGCGGCGCAAAAATGCCGTTGAACACGAACCATACCTTCACCCCTTCCGGAGAAATTCCCACATCGAAGCGTATTACTGTCTGATCCTTCGCCTTGAACCGAACCCCAAATCCACCGTCGCCGCGCGCATCGCGTAAGCCGATCAGACCTGGCCGGCCATACACGTTGCCTCCATCCCCGAACACCGCGAACTCCAGCGTTTGCGATACCGGCCATCGATATTCCGCGTTTGCCGTCGATGCATTCTCGTCATAGAAGCGATAGCGATCGTATCCACGCAGATCGTTCGGGCCGCCGATCGTCGGCTGCAGGTAGAAAGGAACGACCTGACCATCCGAGTGGAACGTCGATTCGTTATGAAGGTGGAAGACCACCGCCCGCATCCCGTTCAGAAACGGCAGCGAATAGGTTGCCTGGGTATCCAGGAGATGGAAGGAGTTGTGCGTATCTCCCTGGTCGAAAAACTGCGAGTCCGATGCTTCCAGCCGCAGCCCCTTCACGTTGCTGAAGCTGGGTTGCGTCAGGTCGAGCCCCACGTGCACCGTGCTGGTAATGAAGTTGGTCTGGTGCTCGAGGCCAGGCGTGTTCGCTTCGGTAAAAATCGTATCGCTCGAAACAAATCCATCGCTGGTCTTCTGGCCGGCGCCCACGTTTACCAGCAGCCCACCAATGGTGTATCCGGCCTGAAGCTTCTGGCCGGCCAGATGAGCGGTTGTATCGAGATGCGCAGTCGTGAACTCGCGACGAAAATCCGACTTGTTGTTATCGGAGGAAAACGGTCCCTCGCCGAAGTAGTACACGGACGCCGCATTTTCATAGGCGGCATCCGGCTTGATCGTCAGGTGATCGTTGAAGAGATGGCGGAAGGTCAGCGAAGCATCTCCGCGATACCACTCTTTTGTCGAGCCCACGATCGAAGTATCCAGGAGCAAGTGCTCGTTCATCAGGTCCTGGCGCGTATATCGCGGCCCAAGCGAGAAGCCGCCGCCTGTCGGCAGCCCACCAAGTTTTGGCGAGAAGCCGTTCGGGTTGATGAGAGGATCGATGAACGTCTTCTCGATCGAGTCGAACTTCGCTTCACCTTTTGGGGGCACGAGAGGCGTGAGGTGTTTCGCCTTCTCCTGCTCCTGCGTCTGGATCTCCCCGGCGCGTGTCTGGCTTGCGGGATCTGTCTGCGCCGGGGTCGAGGCAGCATCCGCCTGTCCCCACGCGGATGCGCCTCCACCCACTCCCAGGGCTGCCACCAGGCCCCATGTTGTTGCCCACCGAGTTCGTTTGCGTCGTCTTTCCATGCCCTGCTCGTTCCTCCCTGGCCTTGTTCAAATCGCTCATACCAGCACCGACTTCTCGCGTGCGATTCCATCCAGCGGAATCTCTCGCTCTGTATCGCGTTCCCGAGCCCGTCTCACTGGCGACTCCATCAGAACTGCCTTCTTTTCCAACATCCGGCACATGCCATAAAGCAGAGCCGAGCAGCCCGCCACAGTCAGTAGCGTCGTACGCGGAGCCAGAGCAGTCCCGGTCATCAGCAGGACCTGCAACATGCCCGCGGCAGCCATGTCTCCAAGCCGCTCACCCACCACATCGATCAGCGGACGGGTCTCGACGCGGACTTCATCCGGCAGCAGCAGATAGGTTCGCTCCGTCCCCGTGCGAAATACGGAATTACGCATCGAGTACTCGAAGGTGCGGAAGAATCCCATCGTCCAGACACCCGGCATGATCGCGCAGATCAGCGCAGCGGCGCCCACAAAAACCGGATGCAGGTGCAACACCCGGACTCCCATATGCAGGTGCTGAAGACGATTCATCAGCATCTGCGCCAGCAATGCGCCCAGCAAGAGCAGGCTTTGGAAGATGCCGAGAAAGTGCAGTCTCTGTGCCTGCTGGGCATAATGCTGTGCAATGTCGACACGAAACACCAGGTCGAGAAGTGTCGATGTAGCCGCGCCCGCTACTGCAACTGCCGCCAGTGCGCCGACGATTCCCTTCGTCAGATGTGCTTTGCCCTTCGCCAGCGCCTCATGAACGCGATGCGTGCCACTGCGGCAGCCGTCTTCGCGATAGAGCATCAGCGCTCCGGCGACGAGCAGGTGCATGCCCGCGAGCATGAAGTTCGCCGTACCGAAGTTCAGCACTCCGGGGATATGCACCAGCGCAAGTCCCGCGAACATTCCTGCCGCCGTGCCACAGATCAGGATGGTGGGAATTCTGTCTCCCGACTTGCCATTGCAGCGATTGGTCCAATCCCCGATCAAAACCCAGATCAGCGACAACCCAAGCGCGGTCGAAGCAGAGACTTCAATGTAGTAAGCCGAGTAGATCCAGCTGTGCCCGCGGTAAAACAAACCCATTAGCAACTCTGCCACGGCGTTGATTCCGTACATCGTACGCACAACTGTGGTCCGTTCCTGAGTGCGCACAAAAAAGGACAGAAGCAGGCTCAGCGTGATCGCGAGCAACGTACCGGCAACCGTCAGCCCCGGCAGAGAAGATACATGCAGGCCTGAACCAAGCAGCGAGTCACGGAACGACCGGCTGAAAACGAAGTGCATCATCAGTACGGCGTAGCCCAGAACCAGGACCGGCAGCGCCCGCGCGGATTCCGATACATCGAGCCCATACAGCTTTTCCATCTCTCTCCCTTCCACTTCGCTTCAATGCGCCTCTGCCGTGGCGAGCGGCTGCGCGACAATACCAGGCTGCGGATCCGACGGTTGCTGGGTAAGCTGCCGATATTTCCGGAAGAGCAACATCGCTACGACGACCCACACGACTGCCACCAATAGAGTGAGCGCGGAAAACTGCCTCACGCTGAAATGCAGCACGTGCGTTCCCAATGCAATGACGCCGGCCTGCAACACATCCCCCAGCCGCCAGCAGAACGTATCGATGGCCGCCTTCGCTTTGTACTTCGCCTCGCGAGAGGTGGGGAGCAGCAGCGCATGCCGCACCGTGTTCTGCAGGGAATAGTTCGTTGCGTTTTCACCGATCTTCAAGATCCGCACGACGCCAAGCACCGGAGCGACAAGGATGGAGATGAACGTCGCGGCAGACAATAACGGCATCACGAACAGCGAGCCGCCAATCCCGATCCAGCGGAAGAGCCGTGAGACAAACAGCGTCTGCACCAGGAAGCTCACCAGGTTTGTCCAGGCGTAATAATGCGCGAAGAACTCACCGATGTAAGCCTTCCGCGCCTTCATGAGCGTAGCTGCGGTGCCCACCACCTCGTTCGTGTGATTCACCACCATCGTCTTGAGGATGAAGTCGCCACTCAGACTGACGAAGTTCAAGAGCACCGTCAGGATGCCGAGGAGCATGAGGTAGCGATCCTTCAGCAGCAGTTCGAACCCACCTGTCGTCGACAGGGTCTCCTTGTCCTTGCGCTGCTCTTCCTCGCCCTCGCGGCGGACCACCGCATATCCGGCCAGCCGCGTCAGCGCCGTGCATACACAGAGCGCCACCGCGCCGATCAGCATGATCGAATATGGACCGACTTTCTTGAAGGCATCACTCGCAAGCCACGCGCCGGCAACGGAGCCGACCGAAGCTCCAACCCCAAGCAAAGGAAACAGCCGCTTCCCTTGCTCCTCGTTAAACAGATCCGAGGCAAACGCCCAGAGCTGAGCAACGCTGAAGACGTTAAATATTCCGATCCAGATGTAAAAAGCCACGCCTTCATGCACGCCACGAAGCCCGAGGACATAGAAGATCAAAAGATTCGACGCAAAGAACAACGTCGTCCAACGCAACAGCCGAATGCGATTCAGATGCTGTGCGATCCATCCATAGAGTGGAACCACCCCAAGCAGGAGCACTGCCTGCGCGGCCGAGGAGTAAGCTGTCCACTCCGCTCCGCCTTCGGCAAGTACGAGCGATTCCCGCACCGGTTTCAGAAGATAGTAGGCACCCAACAGCACGAAAAGGTTCAGGCAGAGTAGCAAAGCACCAATGCCTTCTCCCGGCTTTACCTCGCACACCACCGAAAGAATGCGCTCAAGCAAGCTCTTCCGTGGCCCATTCCCCTCAGGGCCGATCACAGCCATCTGCTCCATCGTTCCCACCAAGACCCTCCTGGGCATGTGGACAGCGCAAACCGGCAGCCGCAGCTCAGCACACCGGAAACCAAATTACGCAGAAAGGTAGCGCTTCCATACGACAAGCAGAAGCGTTCGCCTCACCACGCAGAGATCCAGGCTTAGGGCTCATTTCTCTGCAAAGCAGGCAGTGTTTCTACCGTGGCAGAAGCCCTGAAAGCAGCCTTGAAAGCTTGGATCGCTGGCAAAACGAAAAAGCTTCGCATTTTTTCTCTCAATTTGATGGAAGTCATAGAAAAAATTGCCCGGCTGGTGAATCAGGGATATGGGACAAGAGGCCTGAGAAAAAGCTGGTGAGCAGAACGGTGAAAAAGATGCCGCAATTTGAAAAGGAGAATCAGGCTGACGACGCCCCTGGCATTGGTATTACAAGCCTGAGACCACGTTCCAGGTCAGCTTTCCGGAAAGGTGTGCGTTCTGCCTTCTTTGAGAAAAGATTTGACGCCTGCCAGGTCATCTGCCTACTCTAGGCATCGAGTGATCGAATGACAGACGCATCCTACAAACGGGATTTGCTTCCGGGAGCCCTTGACCTGATGGTGCTCCACACTCTGGCGCTCGAGCCGCTTCACACCTACGCACTGGCGGCACGCATCCAGCAGCAGTCCCAGGAGCGCTTGCAGATCGAGCCTGCTTCGCTCTATCCCGCGCTGCAACGCCTGCTCAAGGCAGGACTCGTCCACGCCCAATGGGAGATTTCCCCGGCGAAACGCAATGTGCGGACCTACTCCCTCACGGAGAAAGGCCGGCGCCACTTCAAGCGTGAGGCCTCGAAACTTCAAGCCATGATTCTGGGAATCCGGCAGGTACTCGCCCCACTCCCCGAACCGCAGTCCTGATCGCAGCATGCAGAAGGAGAGCGCCATGTCCTGGCTTCGCCGCATCTTTCACCGCAGGGAACTCCGTGCCGATCTACTTAAGGAGATGCAAACGCATCTTGCGGAGCGAGTTCAGGACCTGATCGCCAGTGGCATACCGGAAGGGGAAGCCACGCAGCAGGCGCGTCGTGAACTCGGCAACCTTCCGCTGGCGTATGAGAGAAGCGTCGAGATCTGGCAGTTCCGCCTGCTGGAATCGCTTTGGAGCGATCTGCGGGGAACACTCTTTCAACTGCGCAAGGCCCCGGGATACGCACTGACCGCCATCCTCACGCTGGCGCTCGGCATCGGCGCGAATGCCGCCATCTTCACTGTAATAGACGATGCCATGCTGCGTTCTCTGCCCGTGGAAAAGCCACAGGAACTGGTGGAGCTTGGGTATCGCAATCCCGCTGTGCCGCAGTTCATAAATGTGCAGATCTGGTCCGTGATCACGCACCTCAGCGGCGAGCTGCATTCGGCCTCCGACATCGCCGGATGGACCGGCAGCATGGTCACCTTCCCGGACGACCAGAACACACTTCGCTCGTTCGGCGCGGACATGGTTACCGGCAACGCATTCTCCATGCTCGGCATTCGGCCCGCGCTGGGACGCCTGTTGCTTCCCTCTGACGATGTGCCCGGAGGGCCGGAAGGCGGCTGGCCTATCGTGCTGGATTATGGCTTCTGGCAGGCGAATTTCCGTGGCGATCCTTCTGCAATCGGCCGCCATCTTCTCGTCTCCGGGCAGCCTGCGGTAATCGTCGGCGTGCTGCCCCAGAATTTCGACGGGATCTATGTCGGGCAGCCGCAGCGCATCTTCCTGCCGGCTCATTTCCTTTCCGCCCTCGCCACTTCCCCTGACCAGGATCCATACAAGCACCCGGATATGCTGGGCATGCAGACGCTGGCACGGCTTCGTCCCGGCGCTACGCTGGATTCGCTGAACGCGGAGCTTGCTGCGCTCAACACTCCGGCCATGCATGCGCTGCTGTCGCCACGGCTCCAGCAGAACCCTACCTTCCGCGACGCCCATCTGGCCGCGGAATCCGCATCCCGTGGCTTCTCCGCGCTTTCTCTGCGGTATGCTCAGCCGCTTTTTCTCATCCAGGGCATCGCCGCCGCGGTGCTTGTGCTGTGCTGCCTGAACCTGGCGGGACTGCAGACCGCCAGGCTGCAATCGCGCCGTCAGGAGTTTGCGTTGCGATCCACACTCGGAGCCTCCCGTTCGCGCATCGCGCAGCAATGCCTGGTGGAGTCGCTTGTGCTCGCTCTGCTCGGCGGAGCGTGTGCGATCGCGATCGCCTGGTCAAGCATCCGCACCCTTACAGGCTTTTTCACTCCGGCAGGCAACGGCGATCCCATGGTGCTGAAGCCGGATCTCCGCATCCTGGCCATCGCCGGAGCCATCTCCCTTCTCACGACGCTGCTCTTCGGCTTTCTGCCGGCACTCTTCGCCGTGCGCATCCCGGCACAATCCCTGCTTCGGAGCAAGAGTACCGGCACTCGACGCGACACGCTGCGATCGCGCATCCTCATCCCCGGTCAGTTCGCACTGGCTGTAGCGCTGGTCTTCGCTGCCGGACTCTTCACACATACTCTGCGCCAGCTGCGCGATACACCCCTCGGATTCGATCCAGAACACATCACCGGAGTCACCGCGCAGTTTCAGGCGCTCAAGAAAACTCCGGAACAGATCATTGCCCTTTATCAGACGATGGAGACTACTTTGCGCAGCGCGCCTGGCATTCAGGCCGTCGCATATACGTGGTACACGCCCATCACCGGAGAGTCTCCGAAAATTACAGCGAGCAGCAGCTCGCATCCGGACCAGGATCACTCGTTCCGCTGGAATGATGTGAGCGACGGCTATTTCTCCGCGATGCACTCTCGTATCCTCGCCGGACGCGAGTTCACCGTGCAGGATCGCGACCGCTCTGCCTGCATCGTGAACCAGTCCGCCGCACGCACCCTGTTTCCCGGCGAAGCTGCGCTCGCCAACTCCCTCCATGTGTCGGAGCCGGAAAATATCCGTAACAAGTTCAATATCATCTGCCGTGTCATCGGCATCGTCGAAGATGCGCGCTACGCCTCATTGCGGGATCCGGCTCCGCCCACCGTCTATTTCCCCATCGGGACATCGACGGTCGAGGGCGGCGGCTACAACAACAACCTGGTCTTCTTCATGCGCAGCCGGACGGAAGGGGAGGCCATCTCCGCCTACCGGGGCGCGCTGGCCGATGACGCGCCGAATACCGGCTACATGACCTTCTTCGCGCTCACCCACCAGATCGATCAGTCCATCGGCAGCGAGCGTCTCATCGCGACGCTCAGCTCGTCGTTTGCGGCGCTGGCCCTGCTGCTAAGCAGTATCGGCCTCTTCGGCCTGCTGGCGCTGCGCGTCCAGCAGCGGCTGCCGGAGATCGGTGTACGGCTGGCAGTCGGCGCGACACGTCGCAACATCCTCAATCTCGTACTGCAGGAAGCGCTGCTGATGGTGGCCATCGGCACCGGCGCAGGGATCGTGCTCATCGCCATCACCAGCGCAACGATGCGGCGCTTCCTCTACAACACCTCTCCGCTGCAGGCGGAGGTGGTTCTGGGCTCGCTGCTATTGCTGGCCACAGCGGCACTGCTGGCCGCCCTTGTGCCGGCGCGCAGGGCCGCGTGGCTCGATCCGGCACGTG
Source organism: Silvibacterium sp. (assembly GCF_047605705.1). Taxonomy (NCBI): domain Bacteria; kingdom Pseudomonadati; phylum Acidobacteriota; class Terriglobia; order Terriglobales; family Acidobacteriaceae; genus Silvibacterium; species Silvibacterium sp. Next base: position 88,921 of record NZ_JASGFD010000004.1, read on the forward strand.
TGCTGAGGGCCGAGTAACCAACTCATACGTTGGTCATCGCTTCTCTATTACCAGCGTCAATCCACAGGCTCCGCCAGGTTGCCTGTTCCGGCTGCGCCGAAGCGCCGGCTCGGCCCATTGCTACAATGAACGCGGAAGCAACGCTTTCCCGTATGCCCCGCAACCCACTTCATTAGGTTCTATGCACTTCCCGGTTTCCGGCACTCTCACGGCAAGGCGCCCTGCGTAATGACTTCTGCTCCACAAGGCACTGTTGACCTCACGAACTGCGATCGCGAGCCGATCCATATCCCCGGCAGCGTCCAGGGACACGGATTTTTGCTCGTGCTTCGGGCCGGCTCGGCCACCACTCTCGAGGTCATAACCGCCAGCGAAAATGCTGCCCGTTATCTCGATCTGCCGCTCGATCGCATTCTCGGGGCAGATTTCTCCGACCTGATGGAGAGCGAACTGACCGAATCCCTGAAAAAGGGACTGCTTTCCGAAGGCACAGCCGGCGAATATGTGCGATTTCTAGGCACCGGTCAGTTCCCGCGCCACGGCTCGACGCGCTACGACTTTCAGGTCGTCGGCCACCGGCTCGATGACCTCTTCGTTCTTGAGTTCGAGCACACCAAACAGTCTGTATCGCAGGCCGAACTCAACACGGTCATCTCTAATTTTGTTTCTTCCATCGAAGAGCTTCATGATCCCATCAAACTTTGCCAGGCCGTGGTTCGTCAGATCCGCAGGCTGACTGGCTTCGATCGTGTCATGCTCTACCAGTTCGACGAGGAGGGCCACGGCAATGTCCTTGCCGAGGATCGCAACGAGCGCCTGCCCTCTTACCTCGGCATCCACTTCCCGAATACCGACATTCCACAGCAGGCGCGCGCGCTCTATGTCCTCAACCGCATCCGCATCATTCCGGATGTCGACTACACGCCATCGCCGCTCGTCTCCACGCCGGAATACCAGGATGCCCCGCCGCTGGACCTTTCGCTCTCCATCCTGCGCAGCGTCTCGCCGATCCATCGTCAGTACATGCGCAACATGGGCACGATCTCGTCCATGTCCATCTCCATGGTGTCGGAAGGGCGCCTCTGGGGACTGATTTCCGGGCATCATAGCGAGCCGCTCAGCGTGCCGTACCTGGTACGCTCCGCCACGGAAGTCCTCACCCGCATTGCCACATCCCAGCTCATCGCACACCATCGTTCGTCCGCCATGGAGCAGGCCATTCGCCTCAAGTCCGTGCATGGCCAGCTGCTCACCTTCATGGCAGCCGGCGAGAGTTACATCGACGGCCTGGTGAAACATCCGGTCGAGTTGCTCGCAGTCACACATGCCAAGGGAGCGGCCATCGTTGTCGGCGACCGCTGCACCGTCGTCGGTGAGGGACCCGATCCGGCCGTCGTGCTGCGCTTTGCCAAGACGCTTGCGCGCCGTGGACGGGAGGACCTCTACGTCACGCACCAGCTCTCGCTCGAATTTCCCGAGGCTGAGGCCATGCGCGCGAAGGCCAGCGGCCTGATCGCCATCTCCCTTTCGCAGGTCCATCGCATGCAGATTCTCTGGTTCCGTCCGGAGCTGCTGGAGACCGTGCAATGGGCTGGTGAGCCGGCCAAGAGCGAGGAGTTCGTCGATGGCATCCTCCAGATTCAGCCTCGCCACTCCTTCGCCACATGGAAGCAGATCGTGCACGGCAAGTCCGCTCCATGGACACCGGTCGAGATCGATTCCGCACGCGAGTTCCGCAGCATTGTCCTCGAAATTGTTCTAAAGCGCGCAGAAGAGCTGGCGGATATGGCCTCTGAGCTCGAGCACACGAATCGGGAGTTGGAAGCCTTTTCCTATTCCGTGTCGCACGATCTCCGCGCACCCTTCCGCCACATCTCGGGATTTGCGGAGCTGCTGATGGAGAACGAGGCTTCACGCCTCAGCGAAACCGGCAAGCGCCACCTGGCCACCATCGCCCAATCCGCACAGTTTGCCGGCCTGCTGGTGGACAGCCTCCTCAACTTCTCGCGCATCTCCCGCACGCAGCTGGAACTGCGCCCCATCTCCATGGAAATGCTGGCCCGCGATGTGTGGCACGACGTCCGCCAGCAGGAGGCCAAGGATCGGAATATCGCTATCCATATCGGCAATCTGCCCACGGTCGAGGCCGATCTCAACCTGATGCGGCAGGTCTGGTGGAATCTCTTCTCAAATGCCATCAAATACTCGCGGAGCCGCGAACACGCTGTCATCACCGTCTCCTGTCAGTCCGGCCCCTCGGAGCATACATTCTGCGTGATGGATAACGGCGTCGGGTTCGAAGGACAGTACGCCCACAAGCTGTTTGGAGCTTTCCAGCGCCTGCATCGCATGGAAGAATTCGAAGGCACCGGAATCGGTCTGGCCAATGTTCGCCGTATCGTATCCCGGCACAACGGCAGAACCTGGGCGACAGGCGAAGTGAATCAGGGCGCAAGCATCTTTTTCACACTTCCAACCGTCTCGATCACTAGAAAAACCACGGCCGCTCCCCCCGGCACAGCCCCCGAAGGCAATCCCAAGAACAGCTAACGGGAAAAGGACCGATGCTCAAACCCATCCTGCTCGTCGAAGACAATCCGAACGACCTCGAACTCAGCCTCGCGGCTCTTGCCAAGAGCGGACTTGCCAACGATGTCGTCGTCACCCGTGACGGCGCCGAGGCGAGGGACTACCTGTACGCCACTGGCGCATTTGCCGATCGCGCGCCCGGCCTGCCCGCCGTGGTCCTGCTCGATCTAAAGCTGCCGAAGGTAGACGGCCTCGAGCTGCTGAGCATGATCCGCAATACCCCCGGCACCGAACGCCTTCCCGTCGTCATCCTTACCTCTTCGCGCGAAGAAGCCGATGTTGCCGCTGGATATCAGCTCGGAAGCAACGCTTACGTGGTAAAACCCGTCGAATTTTCTGCGTTCTTCAAGGCGATCCAGGACCTTGGCATCTTCTGGGCAGTTCTCAATGAACCGCCCCCTACTTTTAGAGGTAACCCCACCAATGGGCAGTAGCGAGCAGTCCAAAACCTACTCCATTCTTCATCTGGAAGATAACCCTCTCGACGCCGAGCTCACTGCCGACCGCCTCCACGCTGCCGGCCTCCGGTTCGATGTCATCGTTGCCGATTCCCGCGCCTCTTTTGAAAGCGCGCTCGCCTCGCACACCTTCGACCTGATCCTCGCCGATTACTCCCTTCCAGACTTCGATGGCCTCGGCGCTCTGAAGCTCGTCCGCAGGCACGATCCGCGGATTCCCTTCGTCTTCATCTCCGGCGTCCTCGGCGAGGACGTCGCTGTAGATACCCTGCTCTCCGGCGCTACGGATTACGTCCTCAAGCAGCGCCTCGACCGCCTTGTCCCGGCGGTTCTCCGCGCGCTCTCCGAATATGCCGAGTACAAGTCCCGCCAGCTGGCCGAAGCCGAACTCAAGCGCGGCGAGGAACGCTTTCGCAAACTGACGAACAGCCTGCCCGCCATGGTATGGACCAGCGATCTGGAAGGCCGCCTTACCTACACCAATACGGTGTGGGACGAGCGCGTCGGTCGCGCCAGCTATTTGTTTGATCGCGATATCATCCACCCGTCTGACATATTGGCCTGCGAAGCCGAGTGGGAGCGCGCTCGGCTCCTGCAAAAGCCTTTCGAGCTCGACTGCCGCTACCAGCTCTCGACCGGTGAGTATCGCTGGCACCTGGTATGGGCAGCTCCGGTGGAAAGCGCCGAGCAGGATCTGGTTGGGTGGGTAGGCACATGCACCGACACGGAGCAGCAACGGCACCGGGAGGCGCAATTTCGCACCGCCGAAAAGCTCGCGCTCACCGGCCGCATGGCCTCGGTCATCGCGCACGAGATCAACAACCCGCTCGAAGCCCTGACCAATCTTTTCTTCCTGCTGCGCGGCGAGGTCAAGGCAACGTCTCAGGGTGAGACGTACTTCGCGCAGGTGGAGCACGAACTGCTGCGCATGTCCGCCATCACCAAGCTCACATTGCAATGGTCGCGGGAGAGTGGCGCAGTCTCGCTGCTGGCCGCAGCCGACCTGGTCGAGGAGACCATCCGCCTCTTCGGAGGCAAGCTGCGCAACAAGCACATTGAGCTGCGCACGGAAGTAGAGACGGATCTGCACTTCCTCGCCGTCGGCGGAGAAATCCGGCAGGTTCTCGCCAACCTGCTCAGCAATGCAATCGACGCGGTGAAGGTAGGAGGCCACATCGAGCTCCACGCCCACCAGTTCAGCCGCGAAGGACAGCCATTCGTGGCTTTCACCGTCAAGGATGACGGCATCGGTATCGCAGCCGATCGTATCTCGGGCCTCTTCAGCCCATTCCACAGTACCAAGGGTGAGCTCGGCAACGGCCTTGGCCTCTACATCTCGAAAGAGATCGTGGAGCGCCATCACGGCGAGGTGCTCGTGGAATCGCAGCTTGGCGCAGGCACCCGCATGCGTGTGCTCCTGCCCGCACAGCCATCGCGCCGCGCGATGAAAACAGGATGACCGAAGGCCCCATGAATACAGAAAAAAAAGCCGTTTCCCCCATCCTCGCCGCGCTTCGCGAAGGCACCGCGCAGGCGCATCGCGATCTGGAGAGCGGGTTGTCCCTTGGACACGCCGGCCTTACGCTACCCGACTACATCCGCACACTGCAGCTCTTCCATGCATTCGTTACAGAGTGGGAAAACATCGGCGAACAGCACTGCCCAGAAGCCTTTCGGGAATTCTTCGCAGGCCGCCGCCGCGCAGCGCTTCTTGAGGAAGATCTCCGCTTCTTCTCCGCAGCGGCGCTGGAGGCGCACCCAAGCCTCTCCCACCTGCGTACATCTGCATCTTTCTGGGGAGCCATGTACGTGATGGAAGGCTCCACGCTCGGCGGACAGGTCATCTCCCGCCAGCTCGAAACGAATCTCGGCTTTAGCAACCGTAACGGTTACAGTTACTTTTACGGCCATGGTTCGGAAACCGGAAACAAGTGGCGCGAATTTGTATCCGTGTTGACTGCCGAGTCTGCCTCGCTGCCCGAAAATGAGATCGTCGATGGAGCGCGAGCGCAGTTCGAGGCCTTCCGCGTCTTCTTTGCCGCTGCAGCTCCCGCGGTCGCCTGATCCTCACCGTTAAATGAGAATGGCCGCCACAGCATCAGCCGTGGCGGCCTTTATCATGCGCGAAGGCTATTCCTGCCAGCCGCCGCCGAGTGCGTTATACAGCGTCACCAGGGACAGTGCCTCGTTCTGCTGCGCCGTTATCAGGTTCAGCTGAGCCGAGTACAGCGTTGCATCCGTGGTCAGCACTTCGAGGTAGCTCGTTGCGCCAGCCTGATAACGCATACGCGCAAGGCGCGAAGCGTCTTCCGCTGAAGCGACCAGGCGCTGCTGCTGCTCACGCGTGGCCTTGGTCTTGTTCACGGTGATCAATGCATTCGAGACGTCGCGGAAAGCACCCTTGATCGTCTTCTGATAATTGAGCACCATCTCTTCCTTCGTGGATTCGGCCAGCTTCAATTGCCCCTTCAGCTTGCCGCCCTCGAAGATCGGTTGCGTCAGCGATCCCAGACCATAGATCGTCTTGCCGCTTTGGTTGAAGAGATTACCCCAGTCATCGCCACCGACACCGGCGGACGCACTGATCGAGAGGGACGGAAAGAACTGCGCCTTTGCCACGCCGATCTGAGCGTTGGCATTGATCAGCTGCTCTTCCGCCTCCAGGATGTCCGGACGCTGCTCGAGCAGGCGCGACGGGATGCCTGTCGGCAGAGCCTCCGGCACCGGATCGAGCGCATGCGGATCGGTGTGCGCCACCGTGCCCGGATCCTGCCCTAACAACAGCTTCAGAGCATTCTCTTCTTCCTGGATCTGCTGCTCGAGCTGCGGAATCTCAGAGGTAGCCGTGTACAGCGATTCCTCCGCCTGACGCAGGTCAGAGAGCGGAGACGAACCGCCATCGGTCAGGCGCTTCGTCAGATCCACCGACTGCTGACGAATCTTGACCGTCTCCTTCGAGATCTCCAACTGGCGATCGAGCGCACGCAGCGTGAAGTAAGCCGTCGCCACCTGCTGCACGACGGACATCCGCACCGCGCGCTGCGCCCATACCTGCTGCAGCAGCACCGCACGCGCGCCTTCCGTTGCACGGCGATACTGGCCCCAGAAGTCCGGGGTCCATGCCGCGGAGAGGCTGAAATCGCCCTCGGCCAGAGGGTTGTCGATCCCAAACTGCTTCGCCTCTGCTCCCGACAGATCCACACCTACGCCCGTGCCCCCGACGGAAAGCGTCGGGAACTCATTGGACCGCGTGATCTTCACCTGCGCCTGCTGCTCGAGCACACGCTTGGCCGCGATCTGCACATCGTAGTTGTTCTTCAGCGCCGTCTGAATCAGGTCCTGCAGCTCCGGCTCCTGAAAGACCGTCGCCCACTTCTGATCGCCGAGAGACGCGGTCTGCACCGTATCGGTGACGGTATTATCCGCCCCGCGATACGCAGGCGGCGGGGCCACCTGCGGTCGCTTGTAGTTAGGGCCGACGTTGCAGCCTGCCAGCCACACGCTCAGCAGTGCCGCGGCGCCCGCTCGTCCTATTGCCTGGCTCTTCATTCTCACGCGTGGCCTCCTTCCAACTTGGGTCCGTTGCTGGGGTCTCCGTGCGGAAACTCCGGCGGATGCGTCGAATCCATCGTCGTGTTCTTTCCACCATGCTTGCTGAAGCGATGCGACAGGTATTCGACCACCGCGAAGGTCACCGGGATCAGCACGATACCGAAGAGCGTCGCGATCGTCATACCGCCGATCACCACCGTGCCCAGGATGCGCCGTGAACCGGCGCCTGAGCCCGATGCCGTCCACAGCGGCAGGCAGCCGAAGATGAACGCAAGTGCCGTCATCACGATCGGACGGAACCTCAGCCTTGCGGCTTCAAGAGCAGACTGCGAGATGCTCTTGCCGCTGCGGTAGTTCACCACGGCGAACTCCACAATCAGGATGGCGTTCTTCGCCGAGAGCCCGATCAGCATGACCAGTCCGATCGTCGCGAAGATGTCATTCTCGAGCGACCGCACAGTCAGCGCAAGATACGCACCGAGGATAGCCACTGGCGTGCTCAGCAGCACGCTGAACGGCAGCGTCCAGCTCTCGTAGAGCGCGGCAAGAATCAGGAAGACGAACAGCAACGAGAGTCCGAAGACCACCCACGCCGGCACGCCCTGCGCCGCAACCTGCTCCTGATAGCTCATGCCCTGGTAGGCATAGCCCATACCCTGGGGCATCGTCTGCTTGAAGACCTCTTCGAGCGCCGCCCGCACCTGGCCCGAGCTGTAGCCCGGAGCGCCGGTGATGTTCAACTGCGCCGCTTCGTACTCGTTGAAGCGCAGGATGAACTCCGGTCCGGTGATCTTCTTCACATGCACCAGCGATCCCAGCGGCACCTGGCCGCCGTTCGCGCTCGGCACGTAGAACTGGCTGATGTTGTTGATATTTGTGCGTGTATCGCCTTCAGCTTCCACATAAGTCTGCCACTGGCGGCCAAAGCGATTGAAGTAGTTCACCAGGTAGCCACCCATAAAGGTCGACATCGTGGTGTAAATGTTGTCGAGGCTGACCTGCTGCTCGAGCGCCTTCTCACGATCCACATCCGCGTACAGCTGCGGAACCGCGGGCAGGTACGAGGGCAGAGCGGCCGCAATCTCCGGACGCTTGGAAAGCGCACCGAGATAGGCGTACAGGTTCTTGGTCAGGAACGTAGGATCGTCGTTACCCGAACGGTCCTGCAGAATCATCGTCACGCCGCCCGAAGTACCGATACCCGGAATCGCCGGAGGCGGGAAGGAGAAGGCCAGACCACCGCCGATTCCCATCAGCTTGCGACCGATAGACGCCTGGATGGACGCCAGCTGCTCTTCCTTCGACTTACGCGTATCCCACGGCTTGAGCGATACGAAGAAGAAGCCGGAGTTCGTGCTCTGCGTCTGGGTAAGGAGGCTGAAGCCATTGACCTGGACCACGCCCTGAATTCCCGGTGTGCTCAGCAATGCATCGCTCACCTGCAGACCCGTAGCATCCGTGCGCTGCAGCGAGGAAGCATCGGGCAGCTGCGTCATCACGAACAGGTAGCCCTGGTCTTCCTGCGGGATAAAGCCCGTAGGCAGCTTGCCTCCCATGAAGACCGCAACGACCGCGATGATCACCAGCGCCAGCATAGCGAAGCCTGACTTGTGGATCAACACGCCCGAGGTGCTCACGAAGCGATCCGTCGTGCGCCCGAAGAAGCGGTTGAACCAGTCGAAGAAGCGCCTCAGCGGACCGTTGCGGCGATTCGGATCCTTCGGCTTCAGCAGCAGCGCGGCCAGTGCCGGGCTCAGCGTCAGCGCATTGAAGGCCGAGATCAGCACGGAGATCGCAATGGTAATCGCGAACTGCTGATAAAGGTGTCCAGTGATACCCGGAATGGCCGCCGTCGGGATGAACACCGCGGCCAGGATCAGCGCAATGGCCACAACCGGACCACCCACCTCTTCCATCGCCTTGATGCTCGCGTCCTTCGGAGACATGCCCTCGTCGATATGGTGCTCGACGGCCTCGACCACGATGATGGCGTCGTCGACCACCAGGCCGATGGCCAGCACCAGACCGAAGAGCGACAGCGTATTGATCGAAAACCCGAGGAACGGGAAGATGATGAACGTACCGATCAGCGAGACCGGTACGGCCAGCAGCGGAATCAGCGTCGCGCGCCAGCCCTGCAGGAACAGGAACACCACCAGCACCACGAGCCCAAGCGCCAGGAATAGCGTAATCAGGATTTCGTGGATGCCCGCGGTAACGGCCAGCGTCGTATCCAGCGGCACGTCGTAGCGCATGCCCGCGGGGAAATGCCCAGAGAGCTCAGCCAGCTTCTTGCGCACGCCGAGCGCCGTCTGTACCGCGTTCGCGCCCGGCAGCTGGTACACCGCCAGCATACCCGCCTGGCCCTTGTTGTAACGGGCCGTTAGGTTGTAGGTCTGCGTTCCAAGTTCCACCCGCGCCACATCGCGCAGATGCAGCACCGAACCATCCGCATTCGCACGGATGACGATGTTGCCGAACTGCTCCGGCGTCACCAGGCGGCCCTGCGTGCGGACCGTGTAGGTGAACTGCTGTCCGTTCGGAACCGGCTCGCCACCGATCTGACCGGCTGGATACACATTGTTCTGCGTCTGCAGCGCATTGATGACATCGGTCGCCGTCACGCCCAGCTTTGCGAGCTGGTCCGGCTTCACCCAGATGCGCAATGCATACTGGCCGCCGAAGACCTGGATACGGGCCACGCCCGGAACACGCGTCAACTCATCCTGCAGGTTGATGATCGCGTAGTTCGTCAGGAAGTCGCCGCTGTACCGGTTATCCGGAGAGTTGATACCGACCAGCATCAGCGGCGAAGTCAGAGACTTCTGCACCGTGATGCCCGCCTGCGTCACTTCCGTGGGAATCTCACCCTGGATCTGCGAAACGCGAAGCTGCGCCAGAACCTGGTCGATGTTCGGATCCGTCTTGACGTCGAAGTCCACATATACGGTCGACTGGCCGTTGTTGGCGTTGACCGAGTACATGTACAGCATGTTGTCGACGCCGTTCATCTGCTGCTCGATCGGCGTCGATACGGCCTGTTCCAGCGTCTTCGCATCCGCACCCGGATACGTCGACTGCACCATGATTTCCGGCGGCACAATGTCCGGATACTGCGCCGTCGGCAACGTCACCAGCGACACGGTGCCGATAATCACCGTGATAATCGCGATGACGATGGCCACAATAGGCCGGCGAATAAAAAATTTCGACATGAACTATCTCCCGGTTGCCTGCGAGGTCGTCATGGAGGTCACAGCCGGAGGCGTTCCCTCATGCGGACTGACCGGCATGCCTTCTTTCAGCTTCTGCAGGTTGTCGATGATCACCTTGGTGCCAGGCTCGAGGCCGCCCGTCACAATCCAGCTGTTGTCATACTGCGAACCGAGCGTCACGTTCACCACATGCACCGTGCCCTGGGGGCTTACGGTGTAGACCTGCTCAATGCCCTGCATCTCCTGCACTGCGATCTGCGGCACCAGCAGAACATCGTGCTCTACCTGCGTGTCCGCCGAGATACGGCCGAACTGGCCAGGACGCAGTACGTTGCCGGGATTCGGGAAGGCCGCCGCGATACGGATGGCGCCGGTCTGCTGGTTCATTTGGCGATCGACGAAGACGATCTTGCCCGGATGGTCATACTTCTGCCCGCTCGCCAGCGAAAGCGTGAGCGGCAGATTCGAATTGAGCAGATCGGAACCCTTCTGCTTCGCCTTCGCCACCAGCGCAAGGTACTCGGCGTCGCTGATCGAGAAGAACACCTTGATCGGCTCGACCGTCGACACGGATGTCAGCGTCGACTGCGTGCTTACCAGGTTGCCCACCTGCGTCGTTGCCGCGCCGGCGATGCCGCTGATGAGCGAACGTACCTGCGTGAAGCCCAGGTTGATCTTCGCGGTCTCAAGCGCGGCATTGGCTGCCTCGATCGAAGCCTTGGCGGCGATGACCGACGCTTCATCCTGCGCGAGCGTCTGCTTCTCGGTGTCCAGCTGGCTCTGTGCGATCGCACGTGCTTCGGCCAGGGGCGTGTCGCGGTTTACGTTGATGTGCGCCAGACCAAGCTGTGCTTCCGCTTCCGCGAGCTGGCCCTTGGCCTGGTCTACCTGTGCCGCGGCCTGATCGACCGCTGCCTGGAAGGGACGCGGGTCGATATGGAAGAGGATCTGCCCCTTCGACACCACCGAGCCTTCCTTGTAGTCCTGGCTGATCAGGTAGCCGGTCACCTGCGGCTGAATCTGCGCATTGGTGTAGCCGTCCATTACACCGACCCACTCACCGGTCAGGTTCACGTTCTGCTGCTTTGCCTCGGTAACCGTCACTGGAAACGGCCCCATCGCCGGTCCAGCCGGCTTGGACGGCGCGCAACCGGCTACCGCCAGCATCGATGCAGCGGACGCCGTAACAATCAGGCTCCGGGAAAGAAAATCGCGGTGCGCCCTGCGCACTCCACGGGGCGAAACTGGCGACATGGCTGGTCTCCTTGCAATTGTTTTCGAATAAAACATACACGGATGTATCGTTAGAAGAGATTCACGAGTTGGCCCGGCGATGCAGAGAACTCACTCTTCGTTGTGCCGCAGGTGAATGGAACGGAGCTGAAATACCATGCCTCGGCCTGCCAAACACGCCACAATTCCTGTTGCTTTTGCGAATTCCACAACACCCGTCAAGAAACAGGAGCGGGCGATACAGACCCATGAGCACCTCATCATGGCGGCACGAAAGGTCTTCGCCCGTGACGGCTTTGCACAGGCCCGGATTGAGGATATTGCAGCCCTCGCAGGCAAGACTCGCGGGGCTTTTTATACAAATTTTCGTGACAAGGAAGACGTCTTCATCGCCATCATCGAGGACGACTTCAACCGGTACAAGAAAGACTTTTTACGCAATCTCTGTCGTACGACATCTGTTGAGGAAAAACGGGAAGCACTGGCACAACACTTCTACAAGGTCATCTGCGATGAGCAGCGTGTTCTGCTCATGCTGGAATTCAAGATGTACGCCATTCGCCATCCGCAAAAGAAAAAGCGGCTGGCAGACCTTCACCACGCCATCTGCGCCCGCTTCAGCGAAGGCGAGATGAGCCAGTACCTCGGTGAATTCAAACACAAAACCGGAATCGAAAAGCGCCGGGAGACCGCCCGCGTCTCTGCTGCTATCGATGGTCTCGCAATCAATCGTCTCTTCGATCCGGAAAGCTTCAGCGAGGAGCGAGTGATGACCCTGCTTCGCTCCATCGCTGCCGAACTATTCGATTGCTAACAGTCTAACCGAGCTTACCTTCGAGCCAGCCACCCAGCTTGTCCGATTGCAGCCGCACACCGACAAAAAACTGTCCGAAAAGCGCATACTCCGCGCTTACCTTGTCGAAACGCATCTCGTAGATCAGCTTTTTGAAGACAATCGGATCGTGGGCAAAGAGGTCCACGCCCCACTCCCAGTCGTCGAAGCCGATCGAGCCGGTGATAATCTGCCGCACCACATCCGCGTACCGCCGCCCGATCATGCCGTGCTCATGCATCATCCGCTTGCGGTCTTCCATCGGCACCGAATACCAGTTCACCTGCTCGCCGCGCTTGCGATCCATCGGATAGAAGCAAAGGTACGGCGCATCGGGAATCGCCGGAAACAGACGCGGAGCCATGGCCGTGCTCTGACGCGCGGCCTGTTCCTGCACCTGCGCTGTCCACTCCGGTGTACCCGGTTCGAGCCCCTGCTCGGCCAGAGCCGCATAAGTCTTGGACGAAGACTCGTAGAGGCCCAGCTCCACAACGGAGAGATACGAGTTCGTTGGCTGCAGATAGGCAAACAGCCGCGTCTGCGCCAGCGCCAGCTCGGCGCGATTCAGGTCCGCGAAGGAGTCGCGGAAATGCACAAAGATCAAATCGCCCTTATGGCCGATCTGCGAGAAAATCGCGGACTGGTTCGGATGACCTTCCCCGGCACCCTTCTCCCACTCGCCGAGCAACGCCGCAAACTCCGCGCCAATCTCGGACTGCTCCGCTGCGCTCAGCTTTCGCCACGCGCTCCAGTCGAAGCGAAACATCTGGTGCAACACATTCGAGCCTTCCAGGGTCATCGGGACCAGCGGTAACTCAGCCAATGTGCATCCTCCTTCGTCACAGGCACAGCCCGCGTACCCTTTCATGATACCGGCTCATCCGCGCTCTTCCGTTGTGCTGCGCGTCACAGCCTGTCCTGCGCAATTGCCGATCCCCTCCCACGCAGGTTTTCGTGGTTATAATCAGGAAACACGATGGATTCTCCGGTCGCCTGCAGGCCCCGGAAAGAAAAGCGGGAGTAGTTCAGTGGCAGAACGTCAGCTTCCCAAGCTGAATGTCGCCGGTTCGATCCCGGTCTCCCGCTCCAATCGCTCTCAACGCAGCAATTCCCTTACAGCTTCGATCCGCCATCCGCAGGGATGCTTGCGCCCGTAATCCACCGCGCCTTCTCCGACGCGAGGAAAGTCACCACATCGGCAACATCGTCCGGCTTTCCGATCCTCTTCAGCGCCTGCATCGACAGCGCTGTTTCGCGGCCGGCCTCCGTCTTCGTGAAGTTCGACATGTCCGTGTCGATGATCCCCGGCGCCACCGCGTTCACACGCACGCCGCGCGGTCCCAGGATCGCCGCCCAGTTCTTCACCAGCGTCTCCAGTGCGCCCTTCGTCGAGGCATATGCAAGGATCGACGGATTCTCAAGCGCCGGCTTCCCTACCACTCCACGAGCGACAACCGAGGTCACCACCACGATGCTCGATCCCTCGCCCAGCAGCGGCAGAAGCTGCTGCACCAGGAAGAACGGTCCACGCACGTTTGTCGCATACAGCGTTTCGAGATCGGCCGTGGTGTAGTCTTCGATTCGCGCCGCCTTGCTCACGCCCGCATTCAACACCAGTACATCCAGCCGCGAGCCCACAATCGTCCGCACTTTCTCCGCCAGAGTTTTCGCGCCATCCTCGCTCGCAAGGTCAGCACCAAGCGCTTCGGCCTCACCGCCATTGGCGCGAATCGCCTCCACCACGGCCTCTGCCTCGACCGCTGAACGCCCATAATGCACCAGCACCTTCAGACCATCGCCAGCCAGGGCCAGCGCCGTCGCGCGGCCGATGCCCCGCGACGCGCCCGTTACCAGTGCGATCTTCTTCTCAGAACTGCTCACAGTCTCGTCCTTTCTTTTCATCCCTGCTGAAGCGCCGCAGTGGGCTGCTTCTTCCAGCGAACCGGAAAAGCAGCACCGATCCGCGAAGATTACGCATTCGTACCGCCATCCACCGTCAGGTTTGCACCCGTGATGTAGGAGGATTCCGGGCTCGCGACAAATGCCACCAGCGCGGCTACCTCATCCACATGCCCATAGCGCTTCAGAGCCGTCACCGCGAGTTGCGGCTCCGCCCAGTCGCCTGCTGCCGGATTCAGGTCCGTGTCGATGGGCCCCGGCTGCACGTTGTTCACCGTGATCTTGCGCGCACCCACTTCGCGCGCCAGTCCCTGCGTAAACATCTTCACCGCGCCCTTCGTGGCCGAATACGCCGTAAGCCCCGGCGTGAGTATGCGCTCCCCCACGCATGAGCCGATGGTGATGATGCGGCCACCGTCAGGCATATGCTTGAGCGCCTCTTGTGTGGCCACGAACACGCCTCGCACATTGATCCCGAACATCCGGTCGATCTCATCGAGTGTCGTCTGCTCAAAGGGCTTCGGTACGGCTGTGCCCGCATTGTTCACCAGCACATCGATGCGCCCAAAAGCTTTGACCGCCTTGTCGACCGCAGCCGTCACCGCGTTCCCATCGGCCGCGTCCGCCTGCACTGCCAACGCCTTGCGCCCGCTCGCCTCAATCGCCTTCACTACGGACTCCGCCGCAGCCGCGTCGCGTGCATAAGTAATTACAACGTCTGCGCCATCCGCTGCCAACCGCTTCGCGATCGCCGCACCGATCCCGCGTGAGGCACCCGTTACCAGAGCCACCTTGTCCTTAAGCTTCGCCATACTCTCTCCTCTTGCCGCTCGTATTCGCTGAGGCCCTTTGCCTACATTCGTCCCAGGCGGCAGCTAGACATCAGATGGAATTCTCCCCCACGCGATCATGCTGCCCGGGGAATACGACTTATTCATATTTGGAATAACGCCAGGACAGCGCTCGCCGGATCAGTAAAATGCCCCTGAACCATTTCAATGCCCAATCTGATAGCCGGCCGCAGCTCTCGGCCGCACGGAGAAACGAATGGACCGCTTTGCAGCCATGGAGATTTTCATTCGCGTTGTCGACTCCGGCAGCTTTTCGTCGGTCGCCCGCGAGCGCGGCGTCGGACAGCCAGCAGTCAGCAAGCAGATCTCCGCGCTCGAAGCTGAGCTCGGTACCGAACTCCTGCACCGCAATACGCGTTCCATTGCATTGACGGAAGCTGGACGGGATTTCTACCAGGCTGCCCAGCGCATCCTCGAAGATTTCGAGAGCGCCACATCCCACATCGGCCGGGGCCAGACCGCGCCCCGTGGCCTCATCCGCGTGTCTGTGCAGGCATCCTTCGCACGCCTTCACCTGATCACCAAACTCGCCGCGTTCTTCGAGCGCTACCCGGAGATTGCCATCGAATTCGGATGCTCCGACAGCCCTTCCACGCTCATCGAAGATGGCTTCGACCTCGCCCTGCACTCGGGCCATCTTCCCGACTCGGGCCTCGTGGCACGGCGCTTCGCGCAGACCCGCATCGTTCTCGTAGCAACGCCGCAGATCGTCATGCGCCACGGCATCCCGAAGACCCTCGATGATTTGCGTGCGTTTCCAGCAATCCCCCGCATTGAAAGCGGCGCCGTACGGCCTTGGGATTTCGATGCAGGCCGATCGAGCTCGGAGCCGCTGCGCGTGGTTCCCAACGGCGTCTTCCGCACCGGAGACTACGAGCAGCTGCGTATGGGCGTTCTTGAGCATCTTGGGATCGCACAAGCGCCTGCATGGCTCTTCGCGGCTGAGTTACGGGAAGGCACCGTGCTGCGTCTGCTCACCAGCTACGAACGCACCGTGCCGATCTCTGCTGTGCGACCCGCGGGCCGCCGTGCTCCGGCACGTGTGCGCGCCCTCACGGACTATCTCGAAGAGACGTTCGCTCTCTGTACGCAATTCAATCCCGCGACCGCGGAGCTTGCAGCCGCAGACTAATTACCTACCCGCAACAGCGCGAATCGATTGCAAAATGGAAAACGCCCGGGCAATGCGTGCGCGCACGCCTGCTTCCGGGCCTTCCCTTGTGGACTTTCAGGTTCTCTGCCTGCCGCTACACGACGTGCAGCAGCAGCAGGATCACCAGAATCAGCACGATCAGACCCAGGCCACCGCTCGGGTAGTATCCCCAGCTACGGCTGTACGGCCAGGACGGAAACGCGCCAATCAACAACAGAATCAGGATCACCAGAAGAATCGTCATCGTGCCACCCTCCGCTCGTATACGTTCTGCTTCAAAGATGCGGCTCTCACCATGACAAGATGCCCGGCAGCGCAATCCATCGCTGGACTCAGCTGAGCCCGGCCAGCTCGCGTGCACGCCGGAAGACGGCCAGGAACATCGGCGCCGTCAGTTTGCCGGTATTCGTGTTCTGCAGCGAGGGGTGATAGCTCGCCATCAGGATGCGTCCGCCCGGCAGGCGATACTCCACGCCGTGGCCGAACTTCAGTTCGCCGCGCCGCGCGATCTCACCTTTCCGCTGCAGGTGCTGCACCACGCCATCGAAGGCGATCTTGCCCAGGCACACGAAGACGCGCATGCGTGGCAGCGCTGCAATCTCCTCATCGAGATACGGCGCGCAGTTCGCCAGCTCCTGCGGCAGAGGTTTGTTATCCGGCGGCGCACAGCGGCCCACGGAGGTGATCCATAGCCCGCGCAGCTTCATGCCGTCATCGCGGCTGGTCGCCAGCGGCTGCGAGGCAAACCCCGCCTCATACAGCACGGGATAGAGAAAATCCCCTGAGCCGTCCCCGGTAAACGGCCTGCCGGTGCGATTCGATCCATGCGCTCCCGGCGCAAGCCCGACAATCAGCACCCGCGCCCTGGGATCGCCGAACGAAGGCACCGGCAGCCCCCAGTACTCGTGGTCGAGATAAGCGCGCCGCTTCTTTGCCGCAATCTCCAGATCATAGGCCCGCAGCCGCGGACAGCGCGTACATGCCACGATGCGCGCATTCAGCGCTTCCAGTGCATCCAAGCCAGTATTCGGCTCGGTATGGGAGTTGTCGTTCGCGCGCTTCTTCGGGCTCCGGGTCGTCATCGTTGTGATTCTAATTTTGCCGCGCCCTGCCGCAACCGGAAGCATGCGGGCCAGATGTACATCGTTCGTCGTAGAATGAGGGCGTTTTCACCTGTCGGTCGACAGCGCGCTTCTGCCGTTCCCCTAAGCGCTGCCAGCAACCACACGCAGCATCTCCATACCCCTGTCGAGGTTCGATCCGCATGTCTCTTCGCCCGCAGTACATCCTTCCCGTCGCGGCCGCAGCTCTGCTTACGCTCGGCGGATGCAAGTCGGCCCCCGCGCCTTCTGAGTCTGCCTCCACGCCGCAGCCGGCCGTCGCTGCCGCGCCCACACAGATCAATGGCGAAGACGTCGTCACCCTCCATCGCCAGCCCACTTCGAATGGCGCGAAGCCGGAGTTTCTCTCCGCTACCATCCTGCCCGGCCGCGGCATGAACCTCTTCCAGATCACCGCCAACATCCCCGGTAAAGGCAACGTCGAAGTCTTCGCTTCGCCCTCGCTCGCCGATGCAAACGCAAAGTTCGGCGGACCGGCCGACCTCGACGGCAATGCCAGCTTCTCCTTCGGCGGAGCCTTCCTGGTTCCCTATCCCAACCGCATCCGTGGCAAGCTCTCGTCCGACGGCACTACCATTAGCACCGAGTGGCATGGCAAGACGCTAACCCTGCCCGCGAACTGGAAGGGTAAGAACGCTGGCGCCGAGCCGCATGCCATGCACGGGCTCATCATGAACGTGAAGACCGACGATGTGAAGACCGTGACCACGCCGGACGGCCAGACCATCACCGGCACCATCCATGCCGGAGACTTCGGCGGCCACTGGCCCTCGAAGACCGATCTCGCCTTCACCATCGCGCTCACCGGCGACACGGTGGACGCCACCATCACCGCGAAGAACGTGGGTGACGAGGCTGAGCCCATCGCCATCGGCTGGCACCCGTACTTCAACATCCCCAGCGGCGATCGCACGCAGGCCCGCCTGCATGTTCCCGGCGAGCAGACTGCCGAGGTCAACAACTACGACGATGTTTTCCCTACCGGCAAGCTGATCCCGGTAAAGGGCACCAAGTACGACTTCACCGCGCCGGACGGTAGGCCGCTCAACGACATTTTCCTCGATGACAACTGGTCGAAGCTCCAGCGCACCGATGGCGCCGTCGATGTAAAGCTCATCGATCCCGCGGCCAAATACGGTATCGATGTTCTCGGCCTCTCGCCCGAGATCAAGACCGTTCAGGTCTATGCGCCACCGACAAAGGAATTCGCCGCCATCGAAGAGCAGTACAACTTCGGCGACCCCTGGGGCAAGGAATGGAAGGGCATGGATACGGGCATGGTCACGCTCAAGCCCGGCGCTTCCACCACCTGGCATGTTGCGCTCAAGCTCTTCGTGCCACCGGCGCAGTAAAACACAACTGTCACGGTTACAGATGCAAAAAGGCAGCGGCTCTCGGCCGCTGCCTTTTATTTCCGGATGAGTCGCTCTTTTACTGCACCTTGCCCTTGGGACGCAGACGGCGCAGGTCCTGCGCGCAGGCCACCGCGTTCAGAGAGCTGAACTTCAGGTTGTCGAGCGCTGCCCAGATCCAGAAGCGCTTCGAAGCCTGCTCGCCACCTTCGGCCGTGCGCACACGTACCATCAGGTCGCCCTGTCCTGCACTGCTCAGGTTGCTCGGCGGCTCGGTATCACCCAGCACCACGTCGATGTGCTCGGAACCCAGCGCCGCTTCCAGATGCTCCACCTGCACCGCCTGCTCCAGCTCCAACGCCAGAGAGATGCCATGCCCATGGAACACCGGCGCATGCAGCAGCTGGATCGCCAGCTGTGGCAGGGTCTCCCCCGCAAGCAAGGCATAGTGCCGCCGAATGCGAGCCTCGCTCGCACCCAGGTTGATCTTCGCCGCCTCACCCAGCACCGGCAGCAGATTGAAGGCAGCCTGCGCGTCGTAAGACTGCTTCGGCAGGCTCTGGAAGCTCAACAGGCCGACCGTCTGCTGATGCAGCTCGTCCATCGCCGCGCGGCCGTATTCCGATGCAGGCTCGAGCACCGTCGCCGAAGCCGACTTCACCTCCGCTACCTCGGAGAGGCGGGCGAAGATCAGCGCCAGCGCCACCGATACTGGATGCGCTGGCACAATCGCCGGCGTCGCCAGGTCGGGCTCGACCGCGGAAGCATCGCCTGCGCCTTCGCCCAGAGCCTCACGCACCCAGGGAGCGCGCACCAGCACGCCGGGCTCATTCTCCAGCGCATACGTCAGGTCGAGGATGCTCGCACCGCTCGCCAGCGCCTGCTTCCAGTGCTTCTGCGTCGTTTCTTCACTCCCGGCAAAGAAGACAAAGTCTTCGCGGGTGAAGGCGTCGGGCTCGATGCGCTGGATAAAGGTGACTTCATCGCCCACCGATTCGAGCTGTCCCTGCTGCGACTCATCGTCCATCAGCGAAAACTCTGACGTGGTGAAGGGCGACTCCGACAGCGCTTCGTTCAACTCCTTGCCGCGCAGCGACGCGGCTCCGACAATGGCAATCCTGTATCTCTCTGTCATGCGGGTGTTCCCGTGGAAGAAGTGGAGGAGGAATCCAGCGTCTCCGCATGCGCGGTCTTCCGGTGACGCTGCCTCGAATAAGCGATACGCGCCCCGATGCCCGAGAACATGTAGATCAGGGCCATCGCCGGGAGCACGATCCGCGAGAAGAAGACCAGCAGATAAATCACCAGCCCAATCAGAATAATGAGCTGGAATGGATGCCGGCTCGAAAGATTGATTTCTTTGCCGCTCCAGAACCGCCAGGTACTCACCATCAGGAAGCCCAGCAACCCCACCAGCGCCAGCCACACCATGGCGATCCACTGGTTGAAGACCGGCCGTCCGAGAAAGGCATGCACTACGGCCGCGACCACACCCGCCGCGGCAGGAATCGGCATACCGACAAAGTACTTTCGGCCCGGCCGCCCGGGATTCTTCGGCACCGGATCATGGCTGATATTGAAGCGGGCCAGCCTGCTCGCCCCACACAGCAGGAAGCAGAAGCACAGGAAGCCGCCGAACTGGATCAGCTTTTCGCGCAGCAGCGGATCGATCGTGACCGGCAGCATATGCACGCCCCAGCTGAAGGCCAGGATGCTGGGAGCCACGCCAAACGTAATCACGTCAGCCAGCGAGTCCAGCTCTTTGCCGAATTCGCTGGTCGTATTCGTCATGCGGGCGATGCGTCCGTCCAGTGCGTCGAACGGGATCGCAAAGCCGATGGCCAGCGCCGCGTAGTCGAAGTGGTGCGGCTCGCGCACCGAACCCTGCAGGCTCTGGGTGATCGCGTAGTACCCCGCGGCGATGTTTCCCGCCGTAAACATCGACGGCAGGATGTACATACCCCGCCGTCGCCGTCCGCTTTTTACCACAGGCTTCAAGCCAGGGTCTCCACCAGCTGCTCGTCGTGATCCGCCGCCGGAGCACGCTCCGGGATTCGCGCCAGCACCGTCGAACCGCCGCTCACGTGATCGCCTACCTTGACGAGAATTTCCGCATGGCCGGGGAAGATCACATCCACGCGCGAGCCGAACTTGATCAGCCCCACGCGTTCACCACGCTTCAACCGCGTACCCACTGCGGGGCGGAAGACAATGCGCCGCGCCAGCAGGCCAGCAATCTGCTTGAAAGCGATCGTATAGCCCTCGTCCGCGCGGATCACCGCCATGTTCTGCTCGTTCTTATCCGCAGATTCAGGGTTCATCGCGTTCAGGTACAGGCCTTTCTGGTAGCGCACGTCTTCGAGAATGCCCGCCACTGGCGAGCGGTTCACGTGCACATTAAACACATTCAGGAAGACGCTCATTTTGAGCGACTCACCCTCGGGCGTCGTTACCCGCAGAATGGAAGTCACCTTGCCGTCGGCCGGCGAAACCACCAGCCCCGGCTCCTGGGGAATCCTCCGCTCCGGATCACGAAAGAACCAGAGGAAAAAGAAGGCAAGCAGTACCGGGACTACCGGCAACAGCACACTGTGCGTCAGCACAAACAAAAGAGCGGCCACCGCGAACAGCGCGATTCCGTAAAAGTATCCGTCACGAACCATGAGCTTTAAAAGGGCGCAACCTCCCGTTCATTATAGATAGGTTCCCCTTCAAGCCCCGTTTCCAATCAGGAATGGACAAGCTTCGATCTGAGCGGTACGCCACCGTCCCACTCCGCCGGCAGAAAAGGCGCGACCCCGCACTCTGGCACGACCGGCCTTTTCTGCCACGCGGCAGCGGCTGCTTCGGGTCTATGGATGATGGGTTCCTACGCGACGTAGGCCTGGGTTTGACCGCTTCGTCGGGCGGTCAGTTCATCTTTGGCACGCAGTTTGAGCTTCTTCAGGCGAGTCTCCTCAAGCTGCTCTTCCTCGGAAAGATAGGGCTTCTGGGTGAGTGCTTCGAGCTGAGCGGAGTAGCGGCGATGCTCCTGTTCGAGCTTCAGGATTTCTTCACTCTCCGGCAAGCGATTCGCTTCCAGCGCCATGAAAATACCTCCTTCTGTCTCAGACGTACAACCTAGCACCGAGGAGGTCTGCCTGCAACGATCAACCGGGAGTTTTTTCGCCCTTTTCCGGAGCACTTCCGAGATTTCGCCCCATCAGTAATGCATCTTCTTCCGGATCGCGGTAGTACCGGCGCCTCAGCCCCTCGCTGGCCAGCCCGGCGCGCAGGTAGAGTCCGATCGCCGCAGCGTTTCTGGCTCGCACCTCGAGTTCCAGCCGGATCGCCCCGAGCGCCTGCGCTTTCCGGATAACCTCCGCAAGCAATGCCGCCCCAAGGCCCTGGCGCCGATACGCCACTGCCACGGCAATCGCTTCCAGCTCTGCCACATCGAGCGTCACTGCAGCCACGGCAAACCCGGCCAGCCGCCCGTCGACGAAGGCAGCAGGCGCAATCGTCTCCACCCGCTCCAGCACCTGTCGCCATACCGCCAGGCTCCAGTGCGGAGCTTCCGGAGCATCGGCGGCCAGCGCCATGACCGCGGCCAGATCTTCCTGTCTCAGAACGCGTAAAGTTGCTGCCATACCGCCGATCACGCCCCGGCGGGAGGATGCTCGAGCGACGCCAGCACAGGCTTGCCGTAGAGCTCCGCATCTGAACGCCGCACATAGTTCGCATCGAGAGCCGCGACATCCTCGTAGTCATCCGCCCATAGACGGTCGAGCGCGGCCTCGATTGCATCCCACGCCGTAGGATCCGCGACCCGCACCGCTCCCGGCAGCGACGCCAGGGATTCTTCACAGACGGCAACCTGCGCTGCCGAAGGTGCATCGCTAACCGAAATCACGCGTTCCGCGAATGTTTCGGCTACCGTCTCGCCGAAATAGATCTCCCGCCGTCCAGCATCGAGCGCCGCCGACTTCGTTCCAGCCTTGCGCGCCAGCAGCGCCAGCCGCGACACCGCCACCACCGGAATATCCAGCGCCTCCGACAGGCCCTTCACCGTGCTCAGCCCGATGCGCACCCCCGTGAAGCTCCCCGGCCCCCGCACGGCCACAATCGCGTTCAGCGCATCGGCTTCCAATGCGTGCTCAGAGAGAAGTGCCTGCAACACAGGCAGCAGGTCAGACGAAAAGGTCTTGCCCGCCAGCTCCGTCATTCCCAGCAGGCGTGCGTTCTTGCCATCCCAGGCCGCCAGCGCCACCGACCCCACCGCGCCGCACGTATCGATTCCCAGCAACATCCGATTCCTTCCTGCTTCCCGCGCACGCCGAAGGCCGGCTGTCCGCGAAAAGATCACGCCCTATTCTCTCAGGACGGGATGCGCACTAGTCGACGCGCAGCGCCTCCATCGGATCGAAGGAAGCCGCGCGGCGCGCCGGAACCCATGCCGCAGTCACCGCCATCAGCAGGGTCACGCCCAGAGCGATGCCCAGGCTCAGAGGATCAAGCGGGTCAAGGTGATAGAGCTGCGTGCGCAGCAGCCGCGCTACCATCACACACAGCGGAGCGCCCAGCAGCAGTCCGCCCGCAGCAATGCGTAGGCTCTCGCCCAGCACCATCGCCACAATCCCGCCCCGCTCCGCGCCCAGCGCCATGCGTACACCGATCTCCGCCCGCCGCCGCTGCACGCGATATGCCAGCGTGCCGTAAAGACCGGTAGCCACCAGCAGCACTGCCAGGCCGCCAAAGCCCACAGCCAGCCGCGAGAACAGGCGCGATCCGAGATACGTCTCGGCAAACTGCGCCTCTTCGGTCATCGGCTTCTGCAGCGGCATCGCCGGGTCCAGTTCCCGCATCGCCCGCCCGATCTCCGGCAGCAGCGCCAGCGGATTGCCACCGGCGCGCACCTCCACCGTCAGCTGCCCCTGCATACCGCGCTGCGCCAGCGCGTGATACACCGTGGGCCGTGTCGCCTCGGTGACGCTTTTGTACTTGCTGTCCTTCACTACGCCGACAATCTCATACCCCGGATTGCCGCCCGGCTCTCCGTCGATGTGGTGGCCAAGCGCGCCATCCTTCAGATAGCGCCGGGCAAACTCTTCGTTGACCACGGCCACCAGCGGTGAGCCATCGCGATCACCCTCATCAATACCGCGACCCTGCAGCAAACCGATACCCATCGTGCTGAAATAACCTGGTCCCACATCGTTTGAGGAGATATCCGCCTTTGCGCCGGAAGCCTCATTCAACTGCACCCCGTCCAGACTTATCCCTCCGCTCATCAGCCACGAAGACCCGGGCCGGAAGCGCACCAGTGACGCAGACGCCACGCCTGGCACTCCCTCCAGCCGCTGCACAAGCCGCGTATAGAAGCCCTGCGCCTGTGCATCGGTCGCCACCTGCTGCGGTGTTACGTCGAAGACCAGCAGCTTCTGCGCGTCCATGCCCAGATCACGCTCCTCGAAATGCAACAGGCTGCGTACCGCCAGAGCCGACGCCCCCAGAAGCGTGAAGCACAGCGCAATCTGCACCGCCATCGCTGCGTTACCCGCGAAAGCCTGCGCGCGGCTCAGCCCCGCCATCTGCCGGCCGGCCTTCAGCTCTTCTTCCAGACCAATCCGCAGCATGCTGCGCAACGGCACCAGTCCGAAAAGCAATGCCGTCACACCTGCAACCGCGAGCGTCAGCCCAAGCACGCGCCCATCTGGGGATAGACCGCTCTCGATATGCGCCCATGCCGCCAGCGCCCGCGTCGCCAGCAGGGCCAGTGCCCATCCCAGCACCGAACCTGCGGCCACCAGCAGCACACTCTCCGTGAGGAATTGTCGCAGTATCTGTTGCGAATTCGCTCCTAGCGCCAGCCGTACCGCAAATTCGCGCCGACGCGCATGGTTCCGTGCCGTGATGAGCAACGCCACGTTCGTGCAGGCGATCAGCAGCACCAGCCCCACCAGCGCCATCATGATCCGCAGCGCCGGACCATATCTCCCCTCGGCACCCGGCACGCCACGCACCGACGTAAAGCCGAGCGTCGCCGGCCACTTCGCGCGATCGAGCTTGCCTGCGCTCTCCTCCGACGCTTGCCAGAAGCTCGCCTGAAGAGCATTCACCGCCGCAGCAGGAGAGACATCATGCCGCAGCCGCGCCACCATGGGAACCGCCCACCACTTCGGCGATCCGTACAGTGACGAGGTCGCATCGCCCCAAGGAGCCAGTTCCGGTCGCGTCTGCAGCGGAACCCATAAATCGACTGCACCAGCGTAGCTCACGCCGTGAAACGCAGGAGCCGTAACGCCGATGACGGTCAGCGGCACGCCTTTCACGAAGAGCGTTTTTCCGAGCACATCCGGCGCACCGCCAAAGCCCTCCTGCCAGAGGCGATCGCTGATCACCACCACCTGCGCGTGCGTGCGCTCTTCATGCTCGGTCAATCCGCGGCCGAGTTCCATCGGCACGCCCAGCCCGGAGAAGTAGTTACCGCTCACTTCCTCGCCCGTGCGCTCGTCCGGAGCATCGCCCACGCGCACCGCGACCTTGCCGGCGCCCAGCGGCACATGCGCAATCAACGCATCGAAGACATCCGACCGGCCCCGCAACCGCTCAAATACGGGGAAAGCAAAAGAAGTATTTCCGTATCCTGAGCCTGAAGTGTTCGGCGGCTGCGTGCCGCCATGCTCCAGCGTCACCGTATAGACACTCGCCGCATCCCGTACCGGCAGCATCCGCAGCAGCAGCGCATTCAGCGTACTGAAAATCGCGGTATTCGCGCCGATACCCAGCCCCAGCGTCACCACCGCCGTCAAGGCAAACAAGGGCGCGCGCCCAAGCTGCCGCAACACGATCCGAAGATCCTGCAACCATCCCACCATGATCGCCTCCAGCTCTCGTTCACGTGCGTGATCGAACAGACGCCGAAGTGATGGACAGCGCTCACCGGCGCATTCTGCCTGTCACCAAAGGCAGTTTTTCAGTTGGACCTCGCAGGAGGCATTAATGTCATCTCGCAGGTAGGAACTCCCTTCACACAATTGAGATTTCCTTCAAAAAAAATGCGCGCCTGTGAGCCTGCCGGCTCCACCCCTGACAATTTTCGTCCTTTTACCGCGGCAACAACTCCCCCAAGCCCTCCATCGCCGCTCTGCCGCCGCAGGTCTTCGATCGCTCCACCCTTCACAGCGACCATCATTACCGCGCTGCCAGCGGCATCCGCCGCCCTCGGTACTGAGACCATCGAAGACATGGGCATCATCCGTTCCGCGACGTGCTCCGCGTGCAGCTTTTCGATCCGCAGCTTCAGTTCGTCCTGCGAGGATGCGTCTCCCTGAAGCTTCGCCATTCCTAGCATCATTCCGTCCTGGCTAAGCGCTTCCCCCTTGCGACCCAGCGCCTCGAGGACTTCCCCAAGATGCATGCCTATAACCAGGTTCCGTCGTCCAACCCATGCTGCCTGAATATATGACTCCGACTCCGCAGTCTTTCCTTCCCTGTACAGAATCCAACCCAGCGTATCCCAACTCGACATCAAAACGCTGCATTCAGCATTGCTCTTCTCGTCCGCGTCATCAACGGTGACGGCATTCAGCGCGGCCTCTTCCTTCGCAATCGACCTGCGGCTCAGTTCCTCCGCCTTCGCCAGGCCAAACTTTTCTTCGACGAGCAGCCACGCCACCGCATTCAGGCGATCGGGATCTGTTTCCTCTTTCATCCAGGCGGTCACCGTGGCCAAGGCTTCGTCGTCATGGCCGGCCCCGTGTAGCGCTTTGACGTACTCCAGCTTCAAAGCGCGATCGGTAGGGTTTCCCTCACTCGCCGTCTTCGCGGTCTTCAATGCCTCATTCTTCTCACCTGCGCCGATCTGCGCATTGACCAGCACCACGTAGATCACTGCATCATTGCGCTCAACAAAGCGCTTCGCCAATTTTTCCGCATCGGCATAGCGCTTCTGTGTGAGATACAGCGTCCCTAACTGAGCGACCACGTTGCTCACGATCAATGGGTTGTGCTGTACCTCGAGCTCATAGTCGGCGATCGCCTCCTCCAGCTTTCCCTGGTGCCATGCGATAGAGCCGAGCATGCTCATGACATAGGGATATCGATCATCCTGTCCCTTCACAGCCTCAAGAAGGCTCTCAGCCACGTCCCACTTACTTTCATGCTCCATCTCGAGCGCCGATTTCAGCATCGAGGCGTGCATTGCATAGTCGCCCTGTGCCCTCTCGGCTCCAGATTTATCTGCCTTTCCATCTTTCGCCTCATCGTGAGAAGCGGTCGTCGCGGCTCCTACTTCAGGCAGGTTGCGAAATGGAGTTTCTAGAACGATGTAATTCTCTCCCGACTCATAGCCAATCGCCTTCATGAAGGCGTAGTAGTCCTTCCAATCGGCCTTCGGCACCTTCTTTTTCAGCACGACCACGGTACGTTCAACCACCAGCTCCCGCTTCTCTAACCGGTATGTCTGATCGAAGGTCGTGTAATCACGCTTCACATGGATAGCATCGGGCAGCGTCGGCACATAGTCTCCCGGCAGAGCAATCCGTGTCACCGCTTCAATGCGCCGGGGAACCCCCAGGTCGATATCGTATTCCGGTGCATGGTCCCGCTCGATCCAGGTAATGTCGAGTACGGGGAAAAGCGGCAATATCCGGTGATTTTCCCAGTCTCCAAAGGAAGGACGAGTGTAGTCATAGCTCACCCGCACCGGCCCATTAGGGTCACTCTGCCGAAAATCCGTATTGCTTACCGTACCGCCGAATCCAATAGCCTGAGAGACAGCCTGCATCGCCTGGTCCCACTGCGAGGGAGCCACCTGGTTGATCATGATCCGGAAACCGTACTCCGCATCGGAGCGCAGTGTCAGCGTCATACGGCTCTTCAGAAGTCCATCCGCATCAAGCGTGCCCACGGCCTCAAAGCGCTCTGTGTAGGAAAATGGCGGATCGGCCGGCGTCTTCTCAAGCGTTGCTGCCCCCTTGGCTACTACCAGTGCTTGTTCATCGCGGATCGCTGGAACAAGCTCACGGTAAGGCTCGGCACCCGGCGTCGAATCCAGCCACACGCGACTTCCCTGCACCATCACCGTGGTGATCACATGGTTGAAGAGCGCTGGCGAAGGCAGATCCTCCACCGGCTGGATTCCCGCACCGATCAGCACCGGGGCCGTCGTGAATCCCTTTGCCCGCAGCAACGCTTCGAGCAGAGTGTCCTTATCCTTGCAATCGCCGTATTGATTTGTCAGCACTTCATCGGCGCTGTGGGGCTGATAGCGCCCCACGCCAAAATCGATTCCCACATAACGGATGTGTTCTGATACGAAGTCATAGAGCGCCCGCACCTGCTCATCCGGCGTCTTGGCATCCTTCGTCAGCTCATTTGCTCGGTTCACAATTGCCACCGTCGGCTCACTGCGCGGCTGGGCGAGGCTTCGATACCAGTCGCCCAGCTCGTTCCAGCTACGAAAAGTCGTCCAAGCCACCGACGGAAGCGCACGTCCCTCTGCGTCTTCATCCGGATCCTCGATCTTTTCGCCCGCAGGAGCATTCACTCCGGCAGCCGGTGTCGGCTTCAGCTGAGCACTGGCCCATGTCCACGTGTGCAGCTCATCCTTCGTGGTCTCCACGGCCGGATGCTTCGGCGACCACACCTTTACTGCCGTGCCTACAGGCGCCGAGAGCGTTAGCGTCTGCGAAAGCACCACGCCGTTGTTGTTCAGGAAGTGTTCCGCGCCCCAGAACTCCCCGGGGACCTCGGCCTTAGTCGTCACCGTTCGCATCTGGTACTCAAGCTCGTCGCCTGCCGCCAGCGACCGCACAGGAATCTGCTTCTGCTTGAGATCGCTGTAAAGAGGAGCTTCGGTCGTCACAGGCGAAGGCTGGTCCACCGCATCGGTAGCCGGCGTCTCTACTACTTCCCCATGCGGCTTTTTTACCCGAACATATTCAATGGTCGCCTGCTGATATGCCGAGGCATATGGCAAAACGATCACACTCAACTGCCGCGCGGCGCCATCCGACTGCACCCGTGCCACCACATGCGTCACACGCTCGCCTGTACCGTCGGCGTGCGTATGAATCGCCGTGTCCACGTGCTCCCATACGACCGCTTCTTTCGAATAGCGATCAGGGCTCACATCCTGTGCGGCGGCAAAAGGCAGAGACAAGACAGGCAAGAAAAGCAGAGAAGTCAACGTACGGAAGCGCATGCAAAACAACGAATATCAGAGCTTCGCCGCTTTCAGAAGTGATTTATTACATCGCCTTCTCATCCCCGCGAAGGCGAAACCTTCAAAATCTCCCGTGCGATCACCATGCGTTGAATCTCGCTCGTCCCCTCACCGATGGTGCACAGCTTCACGTCGCGATAAAACTTCTCGGCCGGGAAATCCTTGAGGAAGCCGTAACCTCCATGCAGTTGCACTGCTTCATTGCAGATGCGCACCGCGACCTCGCTCGCATAGAGCTTCGCCATGCTCGATTCGCGTGTCACTTTCTTTCCCGCATCCTTGAGCACCGCCGCCCGTTGCGTCAACAACCGCGCCGCATCCAGCTCCGTCGCCATATCCGCCAGCTTCCACTGGATGCCTTGAAACTCCGCGATCGCCTTGCCGAATTGCCGCCGGTCCTTCACATAACGCAGCGAAGCATCGAGCGCACCCCGCGCAATGCCCAGCGACAACGCCGCAATCGAGATCCGTCCCCCATCAAGAATGCGCATCGCGTCGATGAAGCCCTCGCCTAACGCCCCGACGAGATTCTCCTCCGGCACCACGCAGTCGTCGAAGATCAGCTCCGACGTATCGCTCGCCCGCAGGCCCAGCTTGTTCTCTTTCTTGCCTGCGCGAAAGCCCGGCGTGCCTTTCTCCACAAGAAATGCCGAGAGCCCATGTGTGCCTTTCTCGCGATCCGTCACCGCGATCACCACCGCCACATCCGCATGGCCGCCGTTGGTGATGAAGGTCTTGGTACCGTTCAGCCGCCAGCCGCCGTCCACCTTCGCCGCCGTGGTGCGCGCCGCTGATGCATCCGAGCCCGAGCCCGGTTCTGTCAGAGCCCAGGAGCCCAGCCACTCGCCGCTCGCCAGCTTCGGCACATACTTCCGCCGCTGCTCCTCATTGCCGGCGAGAAAAATATGATTTGTGCAGAGCGAATTGTGCGCCGCGACGATAATCCCCACCGAGCCATCCACCGCCGACAGCTCCTCGATCGCCAGTACGTAATCCACATAACCGAGGCCGCTGCCGCCATATTCTGCTGGAAAGACCACCCCGAGCAGGCCCATCTCGCCCAGTTGCCGAACGACATCGGCGGGAAACTCGCCAGTCTCATCCCATCGCGAGACATGAGGAGCGATCTCCTTCGCCGCAAACTTCCGGATCGCGGCCCTCAGTTGCTCCTGATCGTCCGTGAGAAGAAATGGATATGTCCCCACCCTGCTTTCCGCCTCGTCCGTTGTAACTGCCCCCATGCGCATCTCCTGTTCGCGAGAGGTTCCCAAGAAAACGCACGATCCTAGCAGCTTCCTCCGTAAACTGGCGAGCACCGCAGCTCACCTTTGCGAACAAAAAAGATCATCCGCGGAACCGCTTCCCTCGTCTCCTACAATGGACCCAAAGCTTTGCATCCCCCTTACGCAGGAACTCTCGTGTACCGATCCATGACTCGCTCCGTGCTCCGCTCTGCGCTTTCGCTCCTTGCCCTGGCTACCATCACCGCCTCCGCCTGGTCTCAGTCCTCTGCGAATCTCGAAAAGCAGGGCTACTACGCTGACCCCGAGATTCACATCTTCAATGGCCAGTATTGGATCTATCCCACCACCTCGGACCCGAATCCCGATCCCAACCACCACGAAAAGTTCAATGACCAGCAGACGAAGCTGCGTGAAGGACATGTCATCCACCCCGTGTATCTGCTGCACACCTCGCTCGACGCACTTTCCTCGCCCGACCTCGTGCACTGGACGAAGCACCCTTACGTTCTCGAGACAAAGGACGTCGCCTGGGCCGCCTACGCCATCTGGGCTCCTAGTGCCATCCACCTCAACGGCGGATACTACGTCTTCTTCGCCGCGAATGACATCCAGAAGACCGACACCTTCCCGGGCGGCATCGGCGTCGCCGTAAGCGACAACCCCGGAGGCCCATTCGTCGATGCCCTCGGTCATCCGCTCGTCGGCGAGTTCCACAACGGCGCGCAGCCCATCGACCCCTTCGTGATGAAGGATGACGACGGCAGCATTTATCTCTATTACGGCGGACAGGGCCACTGCAACGTAGCCCAGCTCTCGCCCGATCTCACCCACGTCATCCCCATGAAGGATGGCTCGCTTTACAAGGAGATCACTCCGAAGGACTACGTCGAAGGCCCGTTCGTCATCAAGCGCAACGGCGTCTACTACTTCATGTGGTCCGAGGGTGATTGGGGCGACGCGTCCTACGGCGTTGCCTACGCGAAGAGCACCAGCCCCACCGGTCCCTTCGAGCGCGTCGGTAAGATCCTTTCCACCGATCCGAAGATCGCCTTCGGCCCCGGCCATCATTCGGTTCTGCACATCCCCGGCACTGATGACTGGTACATCGTCTACCATCGCCATCCACTCGGCACCTCCGACATCGCACAGCGCGTCCTGGCCATCGACGAGATGCACTTCGACGCCAACGGCAACATCGAGCCCATCAAGATGACTGCCGACGGCCCCGGGCCCCGGCCCCTCACCAAGAAACAGAACGAGTAGAAACAAAACTCCACTCCGCTCTGCGCGCAGTAGTCGGGAGCCCCACTCATGACACACAGTTGGTCATGGGTGGGGCGCCAAGGGTTTCCGCATCACTTCCCGTCCCCAGACGAACACCTGAGTACAGAAACGGACACTCACTCTCTATCCCGTGTAGAAAGCATCGGAAGCTATCTCCTGATCCGGTAAAACGTTGCGCAATGCCGAACAAATCCTTCGCATGGAACCTGAATTGCTGTGTATTCTCCCGTCGTCATCTCGCAGGAGGCCTCCATGCCACACTTCGAACGCATCCGTGATGTTATCTCCGGCCCCTTCAGCCCAGAAATCATGCAGCAGCGCGCGGCCTCCGGCTGGCAGCTCGTCTCACTCGAATGGCGTCGTGAGCTCCCCGACGACGAGCGTCCCACCGAAGGTGCCTTCGCCGAGGACATCCCCTACGGCCTGCGCATCTCCGACGATTGCCAGCGCCTCGAGACCGATCCCAACGAGAACCAGGCCCTCACCCTCATGATGGAGCTCCTCGTGCAGGACTTCCCTCTCTCGAGTGTCGCCAGCGATCTCAACGAAAAAGGCTTTCGCACCCGCAGCGGCAAACCCTGGGGAGCAGGCGCGGTCTTCAACATGATGCCGAGACTGATTGAAGTTGGCCCGCGTCTCTTCTCAACTGAGGAGTGGGAGCAGCGCCGGGCCCGCTTTGCGCGGTTCATCTAGAGGCTGTAAGGGATTGCGGTCCGGCGTTACAGCGCGGGCCGCAATCCCTCATGCCACACCACCCAGCCCTGCTCCCTGCTCGGAAATCCCGGTGCCTGCCGTGATGGACCCTCTTTCCAGCCTGCGGCCATCAGCGCGATGGCAAAGAGCAATCCTCCATTGCCCGGCAGATATAGCGGCAGCTCCGGCAGCTGCTGGAAGTTGTGTCCGTTCGGCAGATATCGGTTTTTCGGCGTATCAATAAACAGCGCCTCGATCGCCTGTTCCGGCCTTCCAAGCCGCGCCGCGGTCATGGCCATCATGGGATAGTCCCATCCCCACGTCGTCTTCTGATCCCACTTCGTAAAAACAAAGTCCAGGGTCTTCTGCATCGTTACCGGATCCACCTTGCCCGTCGCAGGCGTAACGCCGAGCGCACCCAGCATCGTGGGGTGGTCGATCAGTGGAGTCACCGGGCTCTCGATCTCGACATAAACGCCATCGCGCATGGCAAGCGGCGCAAGATTCTTCCGCACATGCTCCCACTCCGGCGAAGGAGCTTCCCCCAGCCGCGTGCGCCACTGCTGCGCAATGCCCAGGGACCAGCTCCAATAGGCCAATTCGAAGGTCGGATTCTTCGCCGTCCGGCGGCTTCGGAATCCTTCTTCCTGTGCCGACGTCATCGGAGGCCCCAGCTCGAAGCAGCTTCGCTCCGCATTCCACCACGCAAACGATGCCATGAATTCGGCTGTCTCAAAAACGATCTCGCGGAAGAACGCGAGCGTCTCCTTTGTCGGCTCGGCCTGGTACATCAGCTCGGCAAAATGAATGGGATGCGGCTGCTGCCACACCAAAAAAGGATTTATGCCGTTCGGGCTTTCCCTCGCCGCAGGTCCGATCATCTTCGGCCACCGCGCACCCTTGCAGCCGATGCGCGCTGCCGTCTCCCGCGCCACCGGCAGAATCCGCTGGTAGTATCCGATGCTCTTTCTGAGCAGAGCCTCGCGTCCCCACAGCGTGAAATGCGCCTCGTGCCACCAGTACATCTCCAGGTGAAACTTCCCGCCCCAGCTGTTGGTCACCAGCCCTGTCTCCTGCGGAGGCAACGAGCCTGCGGAGTTCACCGCCGTCTGATACTGCGACAACACGATGCGCCGCTCCAGCTCTTTCCATCGCGGATCGCTGCTTTCCGAGAGATCCACTGCGCCGCCTGTCATCCAGAACTGATTCCAGTGGCGGTTTGCAGCCGCCTTCACCCGGTCGAAAGATGGCAGAGGCTCCGATGAAGGCTGAGCCGAGAACGCCAGAATCAGCTCCAACGTCTCATGATGTGCACGCCATTCGAAAACATGCTGCGCGACCTGGCGGCAGGCCGCACCCCGCGTCCATGCCGCACGTACGTACGTCATCGTCGTCCCATCGAGCTGACGCGTGAACACTGCACTCTCCGCATGCAGTGTCGCCCGCGTAGTGTGCGTTTCGGGATGATCCCAGTCCGTCTGGTTTCTCCAATCGTCCGGAGCGCCGGGAAAGGCAAGCCGGATGCCCATCGCTTCCGACTTCAACAACGAGGAACGGACCAGCACCGCAAGTACATCGCGATCCGGATCGATAACTGTCTCTACCTCGACCAGCTGACCGTTCAGCGTAAAGCGGGAGAGCAGCATGCCGTTCCAGATATCCATCACCTGCCGGATCGCCTCCAGGTCCTCGATTGCAGCCTCCCTGCCATTCACCTGCGGCAACACAAAGCAAGCCGTCCAAGATCGAAGCGATGCGGATTGCGCATCAGCCACTCGCCCGCCGGAGACTGATCGTTCGAGGGATACGGCACACTCCGCCCGTGGCTGTCGTACATCTCCATCGTCTCCGAAAGCGTGTATCCATGCGGGTTCGGAGACTCATGCCATGCCCACTGCGCCATGGTGTGCAGCGGCATGCCGGGCGCATGAAACGCAGGAAAGGTCTGCAGGCCCGTCACATCCGCGGTGAAACCAAGCTCGCCATTGCCCACCGAGAGCGGCGATAAGGAATCAGGTTTCTGCAACACGACCACGTGCCGCTCCACCAGCGCCTTGCGGTCGATAGGAGATCCCGAATCCCATGCGCTCGCAGCGAAAGAGTCTGCAGGAATGGCAGCGGCAGCCATCGTCGCGCCCAGCGTCTGAAGAAAGCTTCTGCGTTTCATCCCCTCGATCCTAAAGCTCTGCCAGCACGCATGACATCTGGCCCAGACACTTTTTCATTTACCTTGTCGAGATCTCTTACTCGCGAGCCGCACCGCTTGCCGGATACGCCTTCCTGCATACCGAGGATCGGCTTGAGATAGAAACACAGGACATCTGCGACCAGGAACAGATCGCCGTGCTGCGGCAGAAGCTGTCCGGAAGAGCTTTCGAAATACTATTTGTAAATGCCGGTGTCACAAATGATGAGAAGGAAACCATCGGCGAAGTAACGACCGAAGAATTTACTCGCATCATGGTTACAAATGCGCTGTCTCCCATGCGCGCCGTCGAAGCGCTGGACGATCTTGTTTCCCCCGAAAAGAGGAAATCCCGGACTGGAATATCTGGATTATCTCGGATGCACCGTTCCCTGGTAACGGTGCAGAGGGGCGTACCTCATGCCCCTTACTTCAGACCCAGAGCATCCAGCACCGCAGCATCCGGCTCTGTTTTTCCGTTCACGCTCCTCACCACACCGAAGTTCCCTGCGTAGTCCCACATCGTCCAGCCAATGCCGTTCCCTTCAAAGGCCGTTCGCACATCGTGCAGCCAGCGCATGCGTGAGGCAGCATCGGCTGTGTCGCGATACACACCGAACTCGTTCGCTATCACCGGCACGCCACGCTCTTTCCCCCAGGTCGCGGCAAAGGCAACCCGTCCGGCAATCGTCTCTGCATTCCATCCACCTGCAGCGTAGAGATAGAGATAGTAGCGAGCCAGATCGCCCGGCACTTCCTTCAATTGCTCCATCATCTGTGCCGGAGTCGCAGGATACGGGATGCTCTTGTAGTAAGGCCACTCCGCCGAGCCCCACGTGGCACCCTGATGCGTGAACGGATATGGTTCGTAGAAGTGGAAGGTATAGATCACATTTCGGTCATGCAACGGCTCGGTCGCCAACAGGTCTTCGAGGCTGCTGTAATTCGCACCTGCGGCGATGATCGTGTGCTCCGGATCGACCCCGCGGACCGCCTCCATCAATCGCGCCTCGATCCCCATCCAGCGGTAGGCGTCCTGCACCTCAGGCTCGTTGATGAGTTCATAGAAGACGTGCTCCGGATCGCTTCCTGCAAACCTTGTAGCCAGGATTCGCCACGTTTCCGTCAGCTCTCCAATGCCCCACTCCCCGCTCAATCCATGCTTGTAATCGTCTGACGGAAAGACACAGAGCGTGACGGCAAGATGCGCAGCCAATGCCTCATCGACAGCTTTATGCAGAGCGGCCAGCGCAGCCGGATTCGCCGGCGTCAGTTGGCCATGCCGCGCAATGAGCGAAGGCTCCACACCAATGCGCACCGAGTCAAAGCCCATCGCGTGGATCGCTGTAAGATCCGCCTCGGTCACCGCTGAAGCCAGATGCTGCGGCGAGAGATCGCCGCTGGCAAACCAATTCGAGAGATTGATTCCGTGCCGTAGCTCCTGAGCCCGCCGAAAGGCCGTTGCCGAAGCATCCTCCTGCGCCATCGCGCCCGAGGCGATTACCAGCATCAAGATCCACAATCCAACTCGCCGCATACAACCGCGCATCTGCCCAGTCCTCCACCGCGCGTCCAGACAGGCCGCGCAGTGAAGCTAGCATACCGGTTCTCTGGATTATTTCTTTGCCTGAGCAGGCGTGGCCGGTGCAGGCGTCGCAGGCGTTGAGGCGGAGGGCTTCGAAGGCTCATCCGCCGGAGTACTCACCTGCACCCCTTGCGGCAGATTTGCAACGGAGATCGCCGGCAACTTCGCACCATCCGCATACTGCACCACCACGGCAATGCGGCGATTCGACGGGTCCATTGGGTTCGACTCGACACGCAGCCGCTGATCCGCGTAGCCGCGCACCTCGGAGACCTGGTTCTCTCGCAGCCCGGAAGACTGCAGTATCCGGCGCGCTGCGTTCGCACGATCGGCAGAAAGCTCCCAGTTCGTATAACTGGAACTGCCATACCCCTGCGAATCCGTGTGCCCCTCGATCGAGACGCGGTTCGGCACGCCAGTCAACTGCCGCGCCAACATGCTCAGCACTTCCTTGCCTTTGTCATTCGGCACCGGGCTGCCGGAATCAAAGAAGGTGCCATTGCTCGACTCCAACAACTCGATCCGAAGCCCATCCGGCGTGATCTTCATCTGGATCTGCTTGGCCAGCGGATTCAGATCCGGCGTGCTCTCAATTGACTTCTGCATCTGCTCCTTCAGCTTCTCGATCTTTTCCTTGGCCGCGTCGGATGTCGTCTCAGTGCTGTTCGAATCCTCACCCGCTTTTTCACTGCCATTGTCCTTGGATTTACCGAGTGGATCCTGAAAGTAGCCAGCCACGGCCTTCTTCACGTGCGGGGTGCAGTTCAGCAGCCACAGCACGATGAACAACGCCATCATCGCCGTCACGAAGTCGGCATAGGCCACCTTCCACGCGCCGCCGTGATGGCCGCCATGCCCTGCCACCTTCTTGATGATGATGATGTTCTTCTTGCTGCTCACGCCGCAGCCTCACCCTCGGCAGCAGCCGGCTTACCGGAGCAGGCTGCTTCCACCTCGGTAAAGCTAGGCCGCACATGCGTCGGAATCGCACGCCGCGCAATCTCGATCGCCTGCATCGGCGCATTGCCTTTGATGAAGGAGACCATCAATACACGCAGCACATACAAGTACGCATGGTGCTGCTCGCTGGCCTTGCCCATGTTCGTCCCCAGCGGACCTATCACGCCATAGCACAGCAGAATGCCGAGAAAGGTACCCACCAGCGCCGCGGCCACGTGGTGTCCGATCTCCTCGGGCGGTCCGCTCAGCGCCCCCATGGTGATGACGACGCCCAGCACTGCCGCCACAATCCCCAGACCGGGCAGCGCATCGGCTACCGTCGTAAGCGCCGTAATCGGCTCATGCGCTCCCTTGTGTTGCACCTCCATGTCGAGGTCCATCATCTGGTCCAGATCGAAAGGCTCTACGCCACCGGTCACTGCCATCCGCAGCGTGTCGCAGACAAAGTCGCGCGAGTGGTGATCGTGCAGAAACTCCGGATACTGTTTGAAGATTTCGCTCTCGTCCGGCTTCTCGATATCCGCCTCGATCGAGAGCATGCCCGAACGCCGCACCTTGTTCAACAGCTCGAACATCATCTTCAACGTCGAGACATACAGCGCCTTGGTGTAATGCGAGCCCTTAAACGTGCCCAGCAGCCCGCTCATCACCCCTTTTATCGTGTGCAATGGGTTGGCAATGATCAGGGTACCGAGCGCCGCACCTCCAATAATGATCAGCTCCGCCGGCTGGATCAGCACCGCCAGAGGCCCTTTCTCAATCAGGAAGCCGCCGATCACGGCTCCAAAAACCACCACGATTCCGATGATGGCGAACATACGCGCAGGGCTCTCCTCAGAACGCGCGCCTCTCACTGGATGGAGAAACCTCCACTCCAGCCGGCGGACGGGCACTGTTTGTTCTATCGGCGGACATCCGCGCGCCCTTAGAGATTGTTCTGCCTTTTGCGCAGCCGCTACCGGGAGCCGGAACGGGCTATCGCGGTAAATCAGAAGAGGATATTCAAAGCGCGTTTCGATACACCTGCGTCAGCTCCTCGGCACTCAGAACAACGGTGTTCGCTTTCATGCTGCTAGCCTTCTGTGCCTTGGCGACAACCTCCTCTGCCTCCGCAGCCGTCATGCCAAAGCTCGAAAGCGGCTGCACTTCCAGGTCTCTGGCCAGTGTCTTCACATAAGCCACTCCATCTTCCGGCGAAGCAGCGGGCCGCCCGG
Source organism: Silvibacterium sp. (assembly GCF_047605705.1). Lineage (NCBI taxonomy): Bacteria > Pseudomonadati > Acidobacteriota > Terriglobia > Terriglobales > Acidobacteriaceae > Silvibacterium > Silvibacterium sp. The sequence continues at coordinate 126,548 of NZ_JASGFD010000004.1, forward strand.
TCAAACGCCGAGCCACCGTCGCAAACCGTTCCAGAGAAGCCACAACCGAGCCTGCCTTTGCAGTTTCCGCTCGGCGAAGGAAAGCGATGTTTGCCTCCATGCCGTGTGGCAGGAGCGCCGCGCAGATCGCCCCATGCGGCGCATCGAACATACCGCCCAACGGGCCCGCGAATCCATGCACCACGCCCAGTCCGGCATTCGCCAGAGACATACCGCTCAGCAGACTGCCCATCGCCATATCCGCGCGCATCGCGGCATCGGGATCACCCTTGGTCATCTTCTCGAGAGCGCCTGCCACAAGCGGCATGCCCTGGAGGCAGAAACCGTCCACGATGACATTGGCCCGGCAGGAGACATATGGTTCGATCAGCTGCGTCAGCGCGTCCATTGCGCTCCAGATCGTCTGCTTCCGCGGCAACCCCTTCGTCAAATCCGGATCGACAATCGCCACGGCAGGCAACATCCACGGGCTGCGCAGGCTCACCTTCACCCGATCCTTGGGCGAGAACAGCACCGCGTTCTTCGTAACCTCGGCGCCCGTGCCCGCGGTTGTCGGCAGTGCGATCCACGGCGCGCTCGGCTCTTCCAGTTGCCGTCCCTTGCCGATCACCTCCAGGTAATCGAGCACATCGCCCTCATTTCGCAGCAAGGACGCAATCGCCTTCCCCGCGTCGAGCACGCTGCCTCCGCCAATGGCGATCACCCCATCGCAGCCCCTCTCGCGGGCCTGCGCCACGCCCTGCCGGACAACCTCAACGGTCGGCTCCCCCTGGAAAGAATGAGAGAACAGGGCGATGCCGCTCGCCTTCAAAGGCTCAACGATCGAAGACACCCGATCGGGCGAGCTGCCCGTTACAACCAGGCAACGGCGCATCGCAAACAGGTTTGCCATTTCACCCAGGCGGGCGCTTTCTCCGGAGCCGAACAGGACTCGGCGCGCAGTCGCGAACTCAAAGCTGTGCATGAAAGGCATCTCCGCAGATCATTTCACTTCTTAAAGAAAGAGATGCTAATTGGCGGAAAGGAAGTTTTTCGAAAAGCGTGTTGCTCAGCGCGAGAAGAAAAGATTCCGGATTACAAAAGTACAGCGCGAGACGGGAGTGCCGTCTCGCGCTATGCTTCTGCGATCACCAGAACTATGAGATGCCCGCGTCAAGCCCGGGCTTGGGTGCGGGGGCTTCTGGCGGCGCTTCGAGCGGCAGTCGCACCACAAACTCTGTCTTCCCGGGATGCGATTCAAACTCGATATTGCCGTTGAACTGCCCGACGACAATCCGGTGCGCGATGTCAAGCCCGAGCCCTGTCCCCACGCCCACCGGCTTGGTGGTGAAGAACGGCTCGAAGATGTGCTCGCGCAGGTCTTCCGGAATACCCTGTCCCTGGTCCGCGATGCCCACGTAAAGGAATTCCGCATCCTTCCACGTCCGGATACTCAGTTTTCCGCCATCGGGCGAAGCGTCGATCGCATTGTCCAGGATGTTCGTCCACACCTGATTCAGCCCCGTGCCCGTCGTGTGGAGGGTCGGCATACCCTGCGCAAACGATTTCTCCACGGTGAGCTGCTTGTGACGGAATTTGTGCGCCAGGATCGTCAGCGTGCTCTGAATGCTGTCATGGACATCGATCTCGCCCGCGCGGTTCTTATCGGCATAGGCATACTTCTTCACCGCCACGACAAGATCCGTCACACGGGCTACGGACTCTTCGACCGTCCCTACCAGTTGCAGGCTTGAAATCAGCGCTTCCAGCCAGTTGAGGGCATCGGAAAGAATCTCGCGCGGAAAGGCATGCTGCGCGCAGACGATGTCGTCGCACTCCCAGCCTACCTGCACCAGGGTCGGCGCCATCTTCCAGGCGTTATCGACGCCCACATCTTCGAGCCACTCCGCCAGTTCCTGCTCGGCGTCGGCCTGTTCCAGCGAACTCATTGGCTGCGGCTTGCGGTCCCGGAGCGCTTCAGCCTGCAGCTGTGCCAGGCAGCGCTTCTGCTCGGGCGTCAGCTCTGTTTCGGAGAAGCGCAGGCTGATCTGCTGCAGCCGGGTCAGATTTTCACGCAGCTGCGAGGCGGCCCGGCGTGCGGCCGTTCCCGGATTATTTAACTCGTGCATCAATCCGGCAGCCAGCGTGCCCAGCGTTACCAGCTTCTCCCGGTGACGGGTCATCACCTGGTAGGCGCCCATCCTGCGGCCCACGTTTTCGAGCACCGCGCCCCGTACCATGGGGCAGGTTCCCATCAGCCGCCAGAACCCTGCCGAGCCTACCCGGATGACCTCACCGTCCGAGGTCATCTTTACCTGCACCGCCGTGGATGTGGCTCCCGTGAGCAGCGGTACCTCGCCGAAAGCGTCTCCAGCCTCGAAGGTCGCCATCAGCGTCTTCGTGCCGTCGGTTTCGAGCTTGGTCATCCGCAATCGGCCGGACAAGACTACCCAGTAAGAGAGCTCAGGCTCTCCCGGCGAGATCAGCACGGTTCCCGTCGGCGCATCGATCAGGTCGACGTCGCCCAGACAACTGAGATCCTCATCCTTGATTTGCGAGAAGATGGGAACTCGTCGCATCTCCTCGAGAAGGTCCAGTGCCGATACGGTTCTGCTGCTCAGCTGTGTGTATGCCGCTTCCATCGTCTGCTGTCGTCCTGTCCACGTCAGCCTCGAAAGCCCTCAGGCCTTCAGCCGCTCCTCAAAATGCAAAACCACGCGTCAAACCCGATCAACCTCCTCGATTCCGGCAGGAGATCGGCAAAGCCCCTCACAAAACCACTGTCGCAGGCTCTTTGCCTAGAAATGCGACAGGTACTGGTGGATGAACTGCACCGCAATCGACCCCTCGCCCACCGCCGAGGCCGCGCGTTTCACCGAACCATGCCGCACATCCCCGGCCACGAACACCCCGGGAATGCTGCTTTCCAGCAGGTACGGAGGACGCTTTTCCTTCCAGACCGAGGGATATTTCCCTTCGACCTGCAGGTCTGGCCCGGAAAGAATGAAACCGTTCGGATCCCGCATCACCTGCTCCGGGAGCCAGTTCGTTGCCGGCGCCGCGCCGATGAAGATGAACAGCCCCGTCGCCGGTTCTGTCCGTTCTCCCTCCGGTCCGCGAATCCGCAGCGACTCCAGCCGCCCGTCTCCGAACGCCTCAATGACCTCCGAGTGCGTCTCAACCCGAATATTGGATGTGTCAGCAATCTGATTGATTAAATATTTCGACATGCTCGACTCGAGCGATTCTCCACGCACCAGCATCGTCACCTGGCGGGCATATTTCGAGAAGTGCATCGCCGCCTGACCGGCCGAATTCGCCCCTCCGACGATAAAGACTTCTTCGTCACGGCAGGAGCGGGCCTCGACCAGCGCTGCGCCATAGTACACCCCAAGGCCCGTAAGTCGTTCAACTCCCGGCACATCCAGCCGCCGGTAATGTACGCCTGTGGCAATCAGACACACATGGCTCGAAACTTCACGCCCGTCCCCCATGCAGGCCAGCCGGTATTGATGGTCTACCTTGATGCCGCAGACCCGCTGGGTCAGGAACTCCGCCCCGAACCGGGAGGCCTGCGCGAAGGCTCGCCGCGCCAGGTCCGCACCGCTCAGGCCCGAAGGAAAGCCCAGATAATTCTCGATCCGTGAGCTCGAACCGGCCTGCCCGCCCGGAGCCTCCGGCTCGACAACCAGCGTCCGCAACCCTTCCGAAGCGCCATACACCGCCGCAGCCAATCCCGCCGGCCCCGCACCGATGACCACCAGGTCGTAAAAGTCCTTCTCGGCATGCGTCCGCAGCCCGATCCGCTCCGCCAGTTCCAGTTGTGTCGGCTGCACCAGCGTCTTGCCGTCGGCAAAGACCAGCGCCGGCAGCTTCTTATCTTCCAGGCTGTAGCGCCGCATCAACTCCACGGCCTCAGAGTCCCGCTCGGGATCGAGCCAGACATAGGGCACTTGGTTGCGCGAGAGGAAATCGCGCACCTCGAAGTCCCGGACCGACCACCGGAGCCCGATGACGCGCAGTCCTTCAAACGGAGGACGATACCCCTGGGCCCAGGCTTCCAGCAGGTCATCCAGCACCGGATAGAGGTGCTCCTCCGGCGGATCCCATGGCTTCGTCAGGTAATAGTTGATCTTCGCCGTATTGATCGCCCGGATCGCGGCTTCCGTATCGGCATAGGCGGTCAGCAGCGCCCGCTTCGCCTCCGGATAAACCTGCTGCACCCGCTCCAGCAGTTCTACGCCGGACATCCCCGGCATCCGCTGGTCGGAGAGAATCAGCGCCACGGAGTCCCCGCGCTGCTTCAGCTGCGCGCAGGTGTCCAGCGCCGCCTGCCCCGAGGCTGCTCGCAGAATCCGGTATTCGGCGCCGTACTTCCGCCGCAGATCCTGCACTACTGCTTCCAGAACGCTGGCATCATCGTCGACTGCAAGAATGACTGGCTTACCCATATCTGTCCCCTAGTGTAGTCCCCCCCACTTTTTAATTCCCAAAATGGAACAGCCTCGGAATACTCTGTTACATTTCCTGTCTGGTACCACAACTTTCCTGATGATTACCTAGCCGAGGTCGGGTAACCTCCACTTACTAACAATGATTAACTTATTTCCTATGCGTATCCACTCCAGAGAAATCCGGGAGTAAGTAAGGGTACCCAGGTGTCCGGCACAGAGACATCACAGACCTACGCACAAGGATGGTCGATAACCAGCTAGAGCCGAAGCTCTTGCCGGCGTCGATCGAGGAGAGTTCTGCGCCCTGCGCGCAGATCGGATCCACAATGACATGGATGAACTCCCAATGAACAAAGTGATACTTGCCGACAACCAGGCAATTTTCCGTGCAGGAACTGCCAAGATTCTCGCGATGGAAGACGACTTTCGCATCATCGCTCAATGCGGTGACGCGGAGAGACTTCACCAGACTGTGGAGACATTTCGTGGCGCAGTGTTCCTGTTTGCCAGCACACTCAAACTTAACCTGCCGCTCTTCCTGGAGCGCGTTCGAGCCCACGGCAGCCGAGCCATCGCAATTGTAGAGAATACCGAGACCACCCCTCCCTTCATCGCCGCAGGCGCGCATGGCGCTCTTCATCGCTGTGTGAGCGGCCCCGCGCTCATCGAATGTGTCCGGCGCGTGAACCGTGGTGAGCAAGGGATTCAGGGCACCGTCCCAGGTCTGCTACCCCACGAAGACGACCTCGTCGGCGCGAGGGTCCGCGATCGTCTCACGCCGAAAGAGATGAAAATCGTGGCTCTCATCGTGCAGGGTTGCAAGAACAAAGAAATCGCCATGCGCCTCACGACAACAGAGCAGGTGATCAAAAATTATCTGCGCAGCATCTACGACAAGACCGGCGTCTCAGACCGGCTGGAACTAGCGCTCTTTACGATCCATCACCGCATATTAGCCGAAGCAGCGGCCGCGGCAGGAGATGTGATCATGCAGGCGAACTGACAGGGATCGGTCCTCCCAGCAGGCAGGCACCGGGACTCCCCCATCCCGGCTTACCAATGCCAGAAGCCCCGGACACCGCAGGATTCCCCATCCAAACCAATGTTAATTAGATTCCTAACATCGCATATAACTAGCGAAGATACGATATATTTGCTAAATAGTTATCAGAGCGCCCAGCCGCCGTTCATCCCAAAACGGAGCGGCAGAGTGCTCGACGATCCCCGAATAATTCCGGGACCGGAGCAGCTCCGCCGCTGAAATACGAGCCGGTTTGTTTCTAGCTCAGGCGTTCGGCGATCGACTTCGCCTGTGTGAACAGCAGCAGGTAGTCCGGCCCACCCGCCTTGGAATCCGTTCCCGACATATTGAAGCCGCCAAACGGATGCGCGCCCACCATGGCGCCCGTGCACTTCCGGTTGAAGTACAGATTGCCGACATGGTACTCGGCTCGGGCCCGGTTCAGCTTCTCCGCGTCTGCCGAGTAGACCGCACCCGTCAGACCGAATTCCGTGTTGTTGGCGATCGCCAAAGCTTCGTCATAATCCTTGGCACGGATCAGCGCCAGCACTGGTCCAAAGATCTCTTCCTGCGAAATACGGGCGCCCGGATCCACGTCCGCGATTACCGTCGGCTCGAGGAAATAGCCACCATCCTCGGTTTTAACGGCGTTGCCGCCCGAGATCAGCCGTCCCTCGCTCTTGCCGATCTCGATGTAATTCTGGATCGACTTCAGTGCCGCGGCGTTCGCCACCGGCCCCAGATTCAGATTCTTTGCCGGGTCACCGACCGTCAGCTTCGCCACACGATCTCGAACCTTTTCGACGAAAACGTCATACAGCGGCTCTTCGATGATGGCGCGCGAGCAGGCCGAACACTTCTGGCCGCTGAAACCGAAGGCCGAAGCCACGACACCGTCCACGGCCGCATCAATATCCGCGTCGTCGCTCACGATGATCGAGTCTTTCCCGCCCATCTCGAGGATCGTGCGCTTGATCCAGATCTGGCCTTTCTGCGTCTTCGCAGCCTTTTCGTGAATGTCGAGCCCCACTTCCTTCGAGCCGGTGAAGGCGATAAACCGCGTCTTGGGATGCTCGACGATGGCGTTGCCGAAGGTCGCGCCCGAGCCAGGGCAGAAATTCACCACGCCGCCGGGGATGCCGGCCTCTTCCAGCACGTCCACAAAACGGGCGGCGATAGTCGGCGTGTCGCTCGAGGGCTTCAGGATCACGGTATTGCCGGTCACGATCGCGGCCGCCGTCATGCCCGCCATGATCGCAAAGGGGAAGTTCCACGGCGGAATCACCGCACCGACACCCAAAGGAATGTACTTGAGCTCGTTCTTTTCCCCCGGATACGGAATCGGCGTCGTCGACTGGGCGAGCCGCAGGGCCTCACGTGCGTAGAAATCAAGGAAATCGATGGTCTCGGCCACGTCGGCATCCGCCTCGGCCCAGTTCTTGCCAATCTCGTAGGTCAGCCATGCGCAGAACTCGAACTTCCGGTCACGGATGATAGCAGCTGCGTTCAGCAGCAGCGAGGCGCGCTCCTCGACTGTCGTCTTCTTCCACGTCTCGAAGGCCTTGAGCGCAGCCTGCATCGCCAGCTCCACATGCTCGGAGCCGGCCTTCTGATGCACACCCACCACCTGCGAAGGTTTCGCCGGGTTGTGCGACTCGATCTTGTCCTTGGTCTTCAGGCGCTCACCGCCGATCACCAGCTCATATTCATGCCCCAGCTGGTCGCCCACCTGGGTAAGAGCCTCGCGCATGGCATGCGCATTCTCATGCTTCGAGAAGTCGACGAAAGGTTCGTTTTTGAACACGCCCTGGGGGGCACGGAGGTGGATAACGGTAGGTGAATCGACGATAGCCATAACGGGTTAGTGTAGCCGAGAAGCAAGTCGATCGTCGCTCCGGGACTGCAATCCTCCGAAGACGGAAAAGGCCGGGCGGGAACGCCAGGAAAAGCGCTCCGCCCGGCCTCACGGAATCCGATGCGTTCTATTGCAGATCGATCTTTCGAATGAATCGGTTAGAAACGCAGAGCCACGCCGGAAGAGATGATCGGGTAGAAGCGGATGATCTCCAGATCCTTGTCGAGCTTCTGAATCTGTCCCTGGATATTGGCCTGCACGGAAGGATCGTTGGCGATCGTGCTGCAGTTCTTGCCCTGCGCATCCTCGCAGACCGAGCCCGTCAGGTTGAGATCGACCTTGCCCGTGCCCGTATAGGCAAAACCCGCTTCAAACGGAAATGTGATGTGCCGGCGCTCGCGCCGTGAGACCCAGTTGCCCCATCCGAATGTGACCATCGGCGCGGTTTTATTGAAGGTGACCGCACCGCTGCCCACCACCGGATCGGAATAGCTGCCGTAGTAGGTCGTGTCGTTCAGCGTAAACGACTGTCCAGCCCCGACTCCGCCGGTTCCGGTAGCGTGATTCTGGTTGTCGAACAGCAGGCCCCCACTGATGTGGAAGCTCTTGCCGCGGAACGGAAACCAGTCCGCGGTCGCCTGGTAAGAGCGCAGGTGCAGATGCGCGTCATACTGCGTTCCCGTGTCCGTGCCGGTGAAGTCATAGCTGAAGAAGTTTGTGCCCACCCGGACGTTGAAGGAGCGGGTGATCTCATATGCGACGCCGGCTCCGATACCGAGCGGGCTCACATAGCTGCCGACGCCAAGCCGGGCAAGCGGCCCTGCTGTCAGCGTGGCGGCAGGTGCCGGCGTGGAACGGGTGATCGCTGCCGAAGCGGCAGGCGAGGCCATGGCAAAGTCCAGACCGGTGCGGCTGGAGGAGTAAACCTCCGGATTCGCATTCATGGCGGTGAGGACCGGTTGAGAAACCTGGGCAGAGGCAAAAGAGGCCGCAAGGAGGCACGAAGCCGCGGCGAGGGCGCGCCCAACAAAAATAAGCATGTGTTTTCCTTAAGAACCGAAGTTCGCAACAACGAGGAAAAAATCGGCACACTCAGCCCTGAGAGGGGACGGCTGGTTGCCGGAATGGAAGCCCTAAGGAACGAATCCAATGCTTGTCTATGGTTGGGGCTAGGAAAACGTTAGCATGCAGTACCGGACATCTCAAGGCACGCATCTACAACATTTGTTCGTATGTACAACATTCGTGTCATACGCTCGCGGACACGTGTTTCCTCGTGAAGCACCGTACTTCTTCACAGCATGAATGCAGTTTGAAGTGGCCGTTATTTTTCGCATGGGGAGCCACGCATGAAGAGCGTGCGGACGCATCAGAGTGAGCGTATGCAGCTGCCTCCGTTTACCTGGAAAAGCTCGCTGCTCTACCTCGTCGGCGTCGTCGCCGCGCTGCTCGGCTTGTGGTTTCTCATCGAGGCGATGAGAAACTCCCAGCCCAGGGTGAGAATTCCACCACAGCCGCCGCCGGCGAATACGAGACTGGCCCCACCGGCTTCAGCACCGGCGAGGCCAGAAGCTTAGCCCTGCATCAGCGCGTCTGTCCGCTTCGACATCTTCGCCGTACGCTCGATCTTGTCCCAGTTGAATGGACGTCCATCGATGGCACGCTTGATGGTCTTGAAGAGCACCACCGAGAAGACCTGGCGATAGGTGAAGCGCTGCAGCCAGATGTGGAAGAGCAGCCATCCGTCGCCCTTGTTCGCCGGATGCCGCCGCTCGAGTGAGAAGGCCACAGCCGAGGTCAAGAAGTCGATCATCAGGAAAGCGAGGAAGTACGTGAGCAACTTCTCGAAGCTCGCTGCGCTCGCCGCCTCAGGATGGAAGTGCTTGTCCGTGAAGTAGTGGATCACTCCAGCCACGAACATCAGGTCGATGAACGGCGACACCAGCGGCAGAAGGATCTGAAAAATGACAATGTTTGGCAGCGCGAACAGGCCCATAGCCGGATTCGTGCGGAAGGCATGCTTGTGCTTGAAGACTGCCTGCAATGTGCCAAACGACCACCGGAAGCGCTGGCGCATGAGCCCCTTCATATTCACAGGAGCTTCCGTGAATGCCAGCGAACGATCCTCGTAGATCACCTTATAGCCCTGCTGGAGCAGGTTCATCGTCAGGTCGGCATCTTCCGCGACCGTGTTGATGGGATACTTGCCGCCCTTCTTCACCGCTTCGGTGCGCCATGCGCCGATAGCGCCCGGCACCACCGTCACGATGTTGAAGAGATCGAGCGCACGGCGTTCGAAGTTCTGACTGGTGATGTATTCGAGCGCCTGCCAGCGCGTCCAAAGGTTCACGCGATTGCCGACCTTCGCATTGCCCGCGACCGCGCCCACTTTCGCATCCGCGAAATGGCATACAAGCTTCGAGATTGCATCAGGCGCGATCACTGTATCCGCGTCGATACCGACATAGAATTCCTCGTCCGTCTGCTCGAGGCCATAATTCAAAGCCTCGGCCTTGCCTGCGTTCGGCTTGGTGATGACCGTCAGTCTGCCCGAAGCAATCTCATCCGGATACGCATTCTGCGCAACGGTGAAGGTCGTGTCGGTCGAGCCGTCATCGATGACCATCACGCGGATGTTCTTGTAATCCGAATTCAGCACCGACGCGATGGTGCGCGCGATCACCGTCTCTTCGTTGTATGCAGGGATGAGCACAGCCACCAGCGGCGCGAACTCACCCGGCGGAACCTTGCGGCGGCGCAGACGATCGATGATCGCGAAGACACCCACAAGGATCAGGCGCGCGCTCATCAGCACGTCGCCGATGAAAAAGATATCGACGACGAAATGCCGAAAGAAACCGAAGACGAGGAAGGCCACCCAATCGACGCGGGCCTGCCACTTCATCTTCGGAGAGATCGGCGGCATCACTTCGGCGGTCGTCTTGCCCATCAGGTCAGAGACGTTCACAAAGGTGTAGCCGTGCGCGCGCAGCGTGGTGATGAGCAGCGGCAGCGCCGCCAGCGTCGACGAGCGGTCACCGCCGCCGTCGTGCATCAGGATGATGCTGCCCTTCTTCCACGATGCCGTCTTCATGTCGTCCAGCATCGTGAGGACGTTGTTGGTGATCTCCTGCGGCGACTTGCGCGGATGCTCATTCCAGTCGTCCGTATCGATCTTGTTGCCGATGATCGTGTAGCCCATCGACTGGATCTTGTCCGCCGGCGCAGCCTGATCGTTGGTCTGCGGCTCCTGATCGATCGAATAAGGCGGACGGAAATAGAGCGGCTGCAGGCCAAGCTCCGCCGCAAAGAGACGCTCGGTCAGGTTCAGCTCGGAGTGCAGCTGGAAGTCGGAGATTTCGCTGATGTCCGGATGCGTGAAGGTGTGGTTGCCGATCTCGTGGCCTTCGCGGATGTAGCGCTTCAGCAGCCCGGGATTGTCCTCGGCCTGCTCGCCGATCACCATGAAGGTGGCCTTCACGTTGTACTTCTTCAATACGTCGAGAATCTTCGGCGTCCATACCGGATCGGGGCCGTCATCGAAGCTCAGTGCAACATACTTCGGCTTATAGCCATACTGCTCGGTCACATAGGAACGCGGCAGCTTGGTCATGTCCTCATCGGTGACGGTGAAGTTGTCCGCATCCATGCTGACCGTACGCGAGCCGCTCTCGGGCCGTGCCACGATGCGCAGGATGTCGCCTTCGCCTTCCACGTCCACGTCATTACCCGGTGGCACCTTTTCGATTTGCTGCGGCGCGTTCTTCACCATTGGGTGATCCCAGATCGACCACATCGATCCGTCTTCCTCACCCAGACGCCACAACGCGTAGGTCTTGATGCCCATCTGCCGTGAGGCGCGCATTTCGTTCAGCGCCGTCACCGAGTCGAGGAACCAGACCTGGTGGCGCGTGTGCGCATCTTCATCGTCGTAGACGAAATGCGGGTTCAGTTCGTCGCCTTCGAGGTGTACATCCGCGTCGGCGTCCGACGCACGCTGCCAGGCCTCCTGCACCGTGAGGTCGTCGGTATCGATCACCTTGGGCAGGCCTGTTGTCTTGTCCTTGTCCGTGAGCGAAACTTCCCAGTCGTAGCCGTAGTTGCCCAGACCAGAGATCAGCTTGTTCTTCGGAATCAGCTTGAGCGCGTGACGAAGATTGCCTTCGAACCAGTCCTGCGAGGCGACCGGGCCGGGATCGCTCTGATCTTCATGCTGGTCATAGTTCATCAGGATGACGCCATCGGTGTTGGCGCCCATCACCTTCAACACCGCATCCGGAATACCGATCTGCGCGTCCACATACAGGCGCAGGTTCTTGGCATGCAGATCCTGGTAAAGCTCGGCGATCCACTGTGCGAAGAGCTTCCGGTCTTCGTCGGGAAGCTGCTCGAGATCGAGGCAGATGCCGTGATAACCGGGATTCGCAAACAGGAACTTGTCGATCTGGACGTGCAGGTTCTCGCGCGCCTGAGGGTTTTCGAGAATACGTCCTACCAGTTCCCCATCCCAGTCGCCGGTAATCGGGTTGTAGTCGTTGAGCATGGGAAAGACTTCCATATCGTCTTTCGTCACAGTCAACAGACGGCGCACCTTGTCTTCTGGATCGACGCCGTGCACCACACCGTTCTTATCCACCACGTTGTAGATCGAGACCGGGAAGAGCGGCGTGGCGGCCATCAGGTCGCCATTGTCCTTCGTCAGGTGCAGCCAGTCGGGAAACAGAATATCGATCTGCCGGAAATGCGCCTTCAGGGACGAGTAGCTGGCGTCGTCATTGACATAGAACGCCGCGCGCAGTCCCTCATCGCCATTCAGAGGAATCTCTGAGGCGGGCTTCTCTGTCTTCCGTCGCGTGGGCCGCGCGCTGTTCTTGCGCAGCTGGTCGCCGACGCGCTGCTGCTTCAGCGCCTTGTAATTGCGCTTCTGCGTGGGCAGCAACAGATCAGGCAAGCGCTGCTGCTTCACCACACTGATGAAGAAGAGCACAAGCACAATGGTCGACACTACGCCGGTAACATCCAGAACTCGCCGGAGCCGCCGCCAACGCTTCAACTGGGGATCGTAAAAAACCTGTTTCATGGTGGGTCGCGTACGACCTTTACCTACTCTACAGATATCGGATGCATCGTTGAAGCGGTACGGAAAAGCGAGGGTATAGGGTGTAGGGGATAGGGTAGACAGAAGCCACGCGGAAACATCTGCTCCAAAACAGCATCCAGATGAAGAGACCCATGCAAAAGGCACAGAGCGGACAAGCCGAGAAACCCACTCCCCCCTACACCCTATCCCCTGTCGCCTGCCTTTACGCCCTCCTCGCTCTTGCCGGCGGAGCGGCCCTGCGCCTGTGGTTCATCCATGCGTATCCCGATGTGCAGGGTGACCCGCTCGTCTACGGCTCCATCGCAAAGAACTGGATGCTGCACGGCGTCTACGGCACCACGACAAGCGGAGACCTGCGGCCCACGCTCATCCGCCTGCCCGGCTACCCGCTCTTCCTCATGCTCTGCTTCCGGCTCTTCGGCATGGAGCATTACCACGCAGTCATGTATGTGCAGACAGGCATCGACCTTGGCACTTGCCTGCTGGTCGCTGCCATCGCGCGCCGCCTGTGGAACGAGAAAGCAGGATGGTGGGCACTGTGGATCTCCGCGCTCTGCCCCTTCACCGCGAACTACGCCGCCGCGCCGCTCACCGAAACGCTCGAACTCTTCTCCATCACCGTCGCCATCTACGCGCTGGTGCGCTTTCTGGAACGCCCCTCATGGTCGTGGACGCTGTTGCAGGCGCTCGCCTGGAGCTATGCCGCATTGCTGCGTCCCGACGGCGCACTGATCGCCGTTTCCCTATGCCCGGCCATGCTCTGGTACGGGCGCAAGCGCTGGGGCATCGGCACGATGCTGCGCTATGCCGTCGTCGCGGCCATACTCTCTACGCTGCCTTTTGCTCCGTGGGCCATCCGCAACTGGCGCACCTTCCACGTCATCCAGCCGCTGGCTCCGCGCTACGCGACCGATCCCGGCGAAGACACGCTGCCCGGCTTCAACCGCTGGACGAAGACCGTCTGCGTGGACCTGACCTGCACCTGGGAGGTCTACTGGAACGCAGACAGCGACCGCATCGAACTGAATACGCTGCCCAGCCGCGCCTTCGATACACCTGCGCAGTACGCCGAGACAAGGGCACTCCTCGCCGACTACAACCAGACCACGACCGTCACGCCGGCATTAGACGCACGCTTTGCGGCTCTCGCCACGGAGCGCCTCAAAGCGCATCCGCTGAAGTACGGCGTGGGGTTGCCGCTGGCGCGCGTCGCCGACATGTGGCTGCGTCCGCGTACGGAAATGCTGTGGATTGAGTTGCGCTGGTGGGAGTATTCCCGGCACCATGCGGAAACAGAGTTCGCCGCGGCCTACGCCGGGCTCAACCTGCTTTACATCCTGCTTGCGCTGTGGGGATTCCGCCGCTGGCCACGGCTTTCAGGAGCGATGCTGGCGTTTTTCCTGCTGCGCTCGGCCCTGCTGGCCACGATCGAAGCACCCGAGGACCGCTATACGCTCGAGTGCTTCCCAATGCTCTTCATCCTGGCCGCGATTGCGCTCGCGCCCAGGATGACTTTAGTTGCGTCTAGTGACGAACCTTCTGAGTATCCGCAGGAATCTGCAGATTGAAGGCGCTCTCCGGCACGGTATTCAGCTTGATATTCGAATAGTTGGCGAGACGGTAATCGCCACCTTCCTGAAAGACCTGCTGCCGCAGCGAAACACCGCGCTTGCCATCGACCCAGATCGTGATGTGGGAGAAGTTTTGATTCGCCCCCGCCTTCGGCGTCAGATCCAGCTTGGCCGTCTCCACGCCGTCAATGGTTTCGGTGCCAAGATACTTGATGCTCCAGTCCGCAGCCAGATCCTTACCGCTGCCGCCGAATCCCAGCGAGAGATACTTCTCGTATTCCGCCGAAGCAGCGAGGATGGTCTCCTGCTTGAGCGACGGCTGATAGAGGTCGATCTCGTTGCCCTTGTAGAGCACATCCTTCTGCGACGGCTGGCCGTTGTCCGTCTTGATGTGCATTACCATTTCCGTGGCCTTGCCGGAGCGGCGGAAGGCGATGGTGCCCTTCTGCGCATCGTGGCTGTCCACCACCGCCGTGTACTGGTCGGCCGAGAGGTCGGCCTGCGCGCTCTGGAACTTCGCGGCCGCGGCATCCATCTGGCTCAGCACCTTTTCGAGATCCGCATTCTGCGCGAAGGCGGCGCCCGGCGCGCCCGCCATAAGAATGGCGCCCAGCGAAACCGCGGCGCCCAGCCATTTCGATCGCATTATCATAGAAGAATCAAACCTGTTCGTACAAAACCTGCCTCGGCCGGTTGGATGCAGAAAAGCAGTTTCCAGCTACTGGCTTTTCGCTCTTCCCGCTCCTACATAGACCTGACAGCGGCCCAAAGTGCCAAGCCAACTTACGCCTCTGCTAGAGGCTAGGAGCTAAGAACTAGAAGCTGCTTTACCGATGCGCCCAGACCCGATACTCGGTCACCCGGCCATGCGGCTCGGTAATGGCCTGATAACGGTCCAGGGTCACTGACCCCGAGACCGACTCGATCTGCTCGGCCAGCTGCGCATCGAGCGGACCGCCCGAGGCGTGTACCGAGGTCGCCGGAATATCGAAGACGTAATTGCCTCCGCCTGCCGGCTTCACCAGCACGCTTCCCTTCACCAGCTTTTCCTGCTGCGGATGATCTCCGAAGTTGTAGAAATGCGGTGTCACGAAAATGAAGGCCAGGATCAGCGTGACCATCACGTCGTAGTGGAAGCTACCCCGCTCGTAGGTCCAGAATAGGTAGCTCCGCAATAACTTGCCCATCTCTTACTTCTCCTTGCTGGCCACGGCGCCACTTGAGGCAGCCGCAGCGGCCGGGGCGAGAACATGCGGCCGGATCACCGTCTCTCCCCCCATATAGGGTACCAGCGCCTCAGGCACGACCACCGATCCATCGGCCTGCTGGTAGTTCTCAAGAATCGCCAGCCAGGTGCGGCCCACAGCCAGACCGCTGCCATTCAGCGTATGCAGAAACTGCGCCTTGTTCTGGCCCTTGGCGCGGTAGCGGATGCTGGCGCGACGCGCCTGGAAATCCCCGCAGTTCGAGCAGGAAGAGATCTCGCGGTACGCCTGCTGCCCGGGCAGCCACACTTCTAGATCGTAGGTCTTCACCGAGCCGAAGCCCATATCGCCGGTACAAAGCAGCACGCGCCGGTAAGGCAGGCCCAGCCGCTCGAGAATGGTCTCAGCATTGCGGGTGAGCTTTTCGAGCTCTTCCATGCTCTCTTCGGGCCGAGAGAACTTCACCATCTCGACCTTCTGGAACTGGTGCTGGCGAATGATGCCGCGCACGTCCTTGCCGTAGGAGCCCGCCTCAGAGCGGAAACACGGCGTATATGCCGTCAGGGACAAGGGCAGCTGCGCATCCTCGAGCGTGTCTTCGCGGAAAAGATTGGTCAGTGGAACCTCGGCTGTCGGAATCAGCCAGTGGTCGTTCTCGCGATACACCCCGGCCTCATAGCCCTCTTCATCCGCGCAACGGAAGAGGTCCTCGGTAAACTTCGGCAGCTGGCCGGTACCGTAAAGGCTTTTGCTGTTGACCATAAAGGGCGGCAGCACCTCGGTATAGCCGTGCTCGCGGGTGTGAATGTCGAGCATGAAGCTGGCCAGCGCACGCTCAAGGCGGGCTCCCTGCCCCCAGTAAACGGCAAAACGGGCACCGGAGAGCTTGGCCCCACGCTCCAGATCAAGAACGCCCAGCTCTTCGCCGAGTTCCCAGTGCGGCTTCGGCGCAAAGTCGAACTCGCGCGGCGTACCCCACTTCTTGATCTCGAGATTGTCGTGCTCGCTCTTGCCCACCGGCACGTCGTCGGCCGGAAGGTTAGGGATGCGCATCAGGATGCCACGCAGCTCGTCCTCGGCCTGTGCGGCGGAGGCGGCGAGCGAGTCCATGCGCTCCTTGAGAGCCTTCGTCTCTTCCATCACCGCCGAGGCATCCTGCCCGGCCTTCTTCAGCTGACCGACCTGCTGGCTGAGGCGATTGCGCTGAGCCTGCAGCTGTTCGGACTCGGTGATCCGCTCACGGCGGTTCTGATCGAGGGCGCGGAAATCCCCCAGCAGCGCTTCGGGATCCTGGCCCCGCTCACGCAGTTTCTTCTCTACCAACTCCAGGTTGGAGCGCACAAAGGACAGATCGAGCATACGCTCCAGATTACCTGACCCATCGGTAATGTGTGCGACCCGCTTTTCCATTGGATCGCGCCGGGAGGGCTGCTATTCCATTCCTGGGCCGGAATGCCGGTCCATAAACAGCAAAGCCCGGTGTTAGCAGCACCGGGCCTTGCTCAACTACGGAGGTGAACGATGTCGCGAACATCGTCTCCGAACCGAGCCCCTACTCAGGTAACAGCCTGGGCAAAGGCTTTATGGGCTGTAGTGAGAGTCGTGGCCGCTATCTGGCACGAATTCCACTCATAGCCTGACACAAACCCCGTTCACAGACACCACCTGTGGACCGGCTCATTTAAGCGTAGACCTTTTCCCGCGAAATTCAAGTAACTTTGGTGGCCCATATATACTGGCGTCCATATTTGGGTCCTGCCGATCAGGCCCGAAGTGGCCTGCTATGACACAGATCCGGAAAGTCCGCATCCTGAAGAACGGCGAATTCCAGTCCGTTCGCCTCCCTCCCGGGTTTCACTTCCCCGCAAAGGAAATCTACGCCACGCGAGACGAGGCGACCGGCAATATCACCCTCTCTCTTCACCCGGGAAGCGAGATCTGGGACGAGATCTTTGCCCGCTTTCGCGCCGCCGATGTCCCCAATAACTTCATGAAGAAGCGCCCGATGAACAGCATTCCCGCACCGCGCGCCCTCTTCGAAGATGCAAACAGGGAGGATGAAAACAGGCAGTGAACCCCCTTTATCTGCTGGACACCAATATCGTCAGCGCCCTCATCCGGGCGAAAAATCAGCGCCTCGAAACGCGATTCCAATCGATCCCTATCGCTCATGTCTCGGTCTCGTCCGTGGTCCGGGCCGAGCTGATGTACGAACTCAAGTCGCTGCCGCCCTCGCATCCGTTGCACGGCGAAGTCCGCTTTTTCCTGAAGGCCATGCGCGTGCTGCCCTGGGACGATGCCTGCGCCGACCGCTATGCCGACATCTGCTATGCCCTGACCGCAGCCGGTGAGCCAATCGGCGAGTTCGACATGATGATCGCCGCCCACGCCCTGGCGCTCGATGCCACCCTGGTGACCAACAACGCCGCCCGCTATAAACGCATCCCTTTATCTTTGCGCGTGGAAAACTGGGGCTGATTGGCCCCTCCTATCGGGCGTCCAGCTTAGACGCCCGTCATCCATCCTTGCGATACTGGTCTGGTATGCCTCCGATGAAGCGTCTTCTCGCCGTGTTCGCCTCTGCTACGCTCGCCCTCGCTCCCATCCCCGCAGCCATGGCCAGCACCGGCGCCACGGCCAAAACCGCGGATGCGCATGTGGAAGTCCCCAGCGCCTACAACGGGCATCCCAAACTGGTCGTTCTCCTCGTTCTCGACCAGTTCCGCGCCGACTATCTCGAGCGCTATCGCGATGACTTCAAAGGCCGCGGCTTCCGTCTTTTCCTCGATCACGGAGCTGACTTCACGGACTGCTACTACGGCTATGCCAACACCGAGACCGCACCCGGCCACTCGACGATCGGCACCGGCGCTTACTCCGACGGGCACGGCATCGGCGGCAACGAATGGTGGA